>JAGBXH010000380.1 GCA_017629395.1 Clostridia bacterium
GGCATTTGCGACCAGGAAAGCGGCGCCTTGGTCGGCATGACGCGCGGCGTAGTCAATGACGTGACCATCAGCGGCGTGCAAAAGGGTGTTGCTGGCAAGCCGGGTGAGCTCAAGGGCTACTTTGGCACGACCAAGACCGGCACGCTGCTTGCCAACACCGATTGCGGTGTGTTCGGCATCTTCTCCCAAAAGCCCATCAACAAACAATCCGCGCTCCCCATTGCACACCGCCACGAGATCAAGGACGGCGAGGCGCACATTCTGTGCACGCTGGACGGCGCGGGCCCCTGCAAATACGCCATTCGCATCTCGGATATCGACAAGAGCGCAAGCGGCTCCAAGTGCTTTACCGTCAAGGTCACCGACCCCGCGCTGATTGCCAAAACCGGCGGCATCGTGCAGGGCATGTCAGGCTCTCCCATTATCCAGAACGGCAAGCTGGTCGGAGCTGTCACCCACGTGCTCATTAACGACCCCACCACGGGCTACGGTATTTTCATTGAAAATATGTTAAGTGCGGCACAAGCACCCTTGGCGCGGGCATCGTAACCATAAAAATTGTAGGGATCGGCGTCAAAGGCGGTCCAAAACAAAAAAGGCAATATCATTCCGTAACGGCTTGATATTGCTTTTTTGAGATGTTTTCAACATTCGGTAATAGATTTTTGCAACCTTTTGCATTTTTCCTGCCCGTACATCATTCTCATTGAGAACTTCCTGCACATAACGGTTGACGTAGATATATTAAATTCATGAGCGACTGCTGTATAGGAACGGCTATCACTTAATTTATCCAATATTCCCATTATTGCTCTCTTAGTCATTCTTTGATATCGCGCCAAGAAGGTATTGGGCTCAAAAAATCTCTTTCCACAAGAGCAAACATATCTACGTTTGCGAAGAATAAGCAAGACCTTCTTGTTGAATGCAGGTAGCTCCTTTATTCGTTGATGGCGGTAATCGTGAATTTTGTTGGTTAATTCACCGCAACATGGACAAATACACTTTTTACGTGGCTGTTCTATGGAAATTTCATAACATTCTTCTTTTTCTTGAATATTTTTTATCTCTACCTCTTGTATTCCGAGTAGTTTTTCTGTATAATATGAATTGAGCATATCTGAAACCTCCGATAAGTGTTTGTGTGGTAACTACATTTTATCAGATTTTTTTCAGATATGCTCTTCTTTTTTTGTTTTTTTACTTTTTATTTGCTATATCTGTTGGTTTCACCCCAACATTTATTATAGAACCTGCAATTTGCAAACAGCGCGATCCAATCAACGCAGCTTCTCCTTTAGCAAAAGAATGTCGCTCTCCGTCATGCCCGCGTCAAGCAGATACGTCGTGACCGCCGCCTCAAGATCCACCTTTGTCAACTCGTCGTACGTGTCAACGCCCGTGACGTGGTACAGTATGGCAAGCAGATTGTTTCTGAGCACGGCATCATATCTCTCGGGCTGAGTTTGCTTATCAATGCCGTAGTAATGATAAAAGCTGCGCATATAGTCATCAATGATCTCCTCAAGCTCCGCGCCCATCAAGGCTTCCAGCAGCATGGCTGTAAAGCCTGCCCTGTCCTTTCCCTCGGTGCAGTGCACGCAATACGGAGGCTCGTGATGCGCAAGGAAGGTCAAGCCACTTGCAACCGAAACGCCGAAGCTGTGCGAAAAGAAATCCCCATTCAGATCCAACGCCATGACGGTCCCCGATTCATAAAGTGCAAGGTAATACTGCGACGCAAAATCATCCGCTTGACAATATTCCTCTATATCCTCCGTAGAATCGGCAAGGTTCAAAACCGTGGCAACGCCGACGGATGCA
>JAGBXH010000381.1 GCA_017629395.1 Clostridia bacterium
AATATATGCCCACCTCGCGCTATCAAAGCTTTGAAGACGACTCGATCGTAAAGCAACTGGGCGAAAAATATGCCGATCAGCTTGCCGCAGGCAACGAAATGCTGGGATATAACGCGCAAAAGCGATACTCCGAGCAAATTTTGCAAAAGGTTGCCGACCTCTACCTTGCCTACGGGCAGCGGCGTTGGGGCGAGAAATACGACATCGTACTGGGCGGCGGATTCCTCTCGGCACGCTCCCCTTACGACCTTGACAAGGGCGAGGTGTACTACAGCGACCTGCAAATGATCCTGCCCTTTGACAACCAAATTCAGCTTTGCTCGATCAAGGGCTCGGAGCTGCTCAGCAAATTTATCAACACAAGCAACAGCCGCTACTATATTTCGCTGAGCGACTACGGTACGGATATCAAAAATTCCATTGACAAAAACGCCACCTATTACATCATCACCGATACCTATTGCTCCTCCTACGCCCCCAACCGCCTGACCGTGATCGACACCTACGATCAGACCACCTTTGCACGCGATCTGATTGCAGACTACATCAAGGACGGGAATTGGAGTTGACGCAGAGGCAAACCCCATATCGCGTATATCATCCCAAGCCCTTGCGAATGCAAGGGCTTTTCGCTTTTTCCACAAATCCTCTGACCTTGATTTGTGCGTTGTGCCAAGATTGCATTTTCCTGCATTTTCTTTGCAAAAAAGGTTTGCAATTTTCCCGGATTTATAGTATAATGATATGTTGAGCATGTTTCAACACATCACACGCAAAAAAGAGGTAAAGTATGCCGAAATACGAGGTTTTATCCCCCGAATTGGTCGCGCGCATGGCACTTGATCGCCAGGACGGCACCGCAGCACGCATGGGATACGACAGCGCAAGCGTCACAAGGCGCAAAAGCATCCAAACAGACAGCGCAAGCATCTGGCGTCCCCCGTTCGTGCACGACATTGACAAAATATTGCATTGCCCCTTTTATAACAGATATACCGACAAAACGCAGGTCTTTTCCCTGATCAAAAACGACGATATCACCCGCCGCAGCCTTCACGTGCAGTTGGTTTCCCGTATTGCGCGTACCATCGGTGCAGCCCTTGGGCTCAACCTTGACTTGATCGAAGCCATTGCGCTGGGACACGATATCGGTCACCCGCCCTTTGCACATTCGGGCGAAGCGTATCTTTGCGAGCTTTACCACAAGCACACGGGGCGTTTCTTTTTCCATAACGTGCACTCGGTGCGCGTGCTGGACGTCATGTTCCCCTACAACATCAGCCTGCAGACGCTGCACGGCATTGCCACGCACAACGGCGAGGTGGAGATGATGGAATTTGAGCCGCAGCCCATAGACAGCTTTGCGGAATTTGACCGCATGATCGAGCGTTGCTACACAGAGCCCGGCTATGCCAATACCATTGTGCCCGGTACGCTTGAAGCCATTGTGGTGCGCGTTTCCGATATCATTGCTTACCTTGGCAAGGACAGACAGGACGCCGACCGCGCAGGCGTAGTGCCGGAATCGCTGTTCTATAACGAGGATATTGGCTCGATCAATGCCGAGATCATCAATAATTTGGTGGTCAACATCATTGAAAACAGCTACTGCAAGCCCTATATCGCGCTGGATACGCGTCATTTCAAGGCACTTGTGGACTCCAAGGCAGCCAATTACCGCATGATCTACAACTATGCCGCGCCCAAGGCAAACCTTGAGGGCACGGCAAAGCCAATGATGGCAGAGATCTACGGACAGCTTTTGGACGATCTGCGCGCGGGCAACAAGTCCTCCCCCATCTTTACGCATCACATGGACTACCTTGCGAAAATTCACTACAAGCGCACGCGCCC
>JAGBXH010000382.1 GCA_017629395.1 Clostridia bacterium
CTGCGAAATATTTGCTCGCGCAAAACTGCGTTTCCCCCTCCGGCGTTGTATTTTTTGATGGATTTTGTCAAAGCGAGGCGAAGCAAGATACGCATCTTGCAAGACGAGATTTGGCGAAAGACGCGAAAAATACTCGCCGCAGGGCGTATGAGTTCGGCTCTCTTCGGCTATAGTATGAGGCAATTATGCCCCCAAAATACCATTTTCATTATACACCCGAAGCGCAGGATTTGTCAACGGTTTTTTTGTGAACAAAAAAGGGAACTGCACCGGATTTGATGCAGTTCCGTTATATAAAAATCAATCAAATTCCACACTGGAGCTGCCATCAAAATGCAGCGTTGCGTTGGAGGAACTCCAACCGAAATCAAGCGTGATGATGCCCTGTCCGCTGTATTCCACCTTGATAGCCTTCAGTTCGTCACCGTTCAGCACGAATTCAATGGTATGTTTACCGTTTCCAAAGGTTGCGCCCGTGCTTGCGATGCTCTGACCCATGGCGCTGTATTTGGAAACCGCCATGGTAACCAGATAGCCTTGCTCCGTCTTTTCAATATTGGATACGTAATTGATGTTGTAACCCATTGCGGGATCATGAATCAGATCGGCAATGAATGCCTCCGCCTTGTCCTCGCTCATTGTACCGGTGTGCGTTTTTCCATTGGCTTCGGTAATTTTTTCACCGTCCTTGTACGTAATGTGCGAGCTTGCTCCGGCTTCGTCCGTAACGTCAGCAGAGAAGGTCAGTCCTCCCTCGGTACGCTCAAATGATACCTTGCTGGTCTGGCTTTGCTTATCCGTTTGCGCCATGAAGGTTGCATTTTGCGAGGTGGTAGAGGTAAAGCTGCCATTTTCGGCATCAATGCGGTCGTTTATGAGTTGCTCTAAATCTTTAAGCAGCTGTAAGCTTTCGATCTCGGTGTATTGCATGGTAGAAAAACTCTTTGTAATGCGCTCTACCTCGTTGAATTGCGAGAATGTCATGGTGATGGCGACTTTGGACTGATAGTATTCACCTTCTTCATAGTCGAATACGGGATCCAGCGTGATCTTTACGGGCAAATAGTCATTGCTTATCTCCATGGTTACGTGCAAATCCCTGAGGTCTTCACCGAACACCTCCTTTTCCAAACCGGAGGCTTGGGCGAATTCCTCTACCGCTTCCGCGCTATAGTCCGAGTATTTGAGTACGTAGCCTGTATCTGTCTTTTCCATCTCGATATTATCGCAATCTTGAAGATTTAGTTCAACCAGACTGTCGCCCTCTCTGTAAGTGTCATATTCCGCACGTGTCATTTCTGCAGACAACCTGCGCGTGACCTTTCCGTCACCGAATAGAGAATATGCAATGCCTTCGTGATAGGCGTCAACGTTTCTGAGTCTGATGGTCGTGCTGCCGCTCTTCGTTTCGTTGGTCATTTCTATATAGGAGTAGTAATCGTCTTTGCCCTCTCCCTTATCCTCAAGCATAAATCCCGTGGCTGTACCCGTCACCTTGTTTGCGTTGACGTACACGGTGTATTTCATTTCAACGTCTATGCGGTAGCTTTGCAGGTCATTCATTTTGCGATCCACGCGCCGCTCCAGCTGCTTTGCTGTGAGGGGAGGGGGCAAGATGCTGTCGCAAGCTGTCAGGATCAATATGCATACAAGTATAAAGCTGATCCAAAAGATTCTTCTTTTCATGTTTTCGTCCTCCTATTACGTTTTCAGTATAACATATTGGAAAATATTTGTCAAGCATGATGCTCTTACCTATATAGACGCAAAAAAAGGGCAAATGACTCCGAAAAAATCGAAAAATATTGTAAACAAAGTGTGAATGTTTACTCAAATGTGACCGTAATGCTGCCTTCATAAGCGAAATCCTGACCGGAAATCGTGGTGGAGGCATCGAAGGAATGGATCAGCTTGACCAGCTTACCCCATTTGAAAACAAATTCAATGGTTTCACATTCCTGCTGCAGCGAAATATTCATGGCATCACTCAACTGCGTTACTATGCCGTTTTCAGCAGGTATCATGGTCACGAGATAGCCGGTTTTGGTCTTTTCAATATTGAGCACACGGGTGTAGGTGAAGCCGATGGAGGGATCGTTGATCCAGGCGAGCATCTCTGCTTTGGCTTGCTCGTCGGTCATGCGGTTGATCTTGGAGCCGTTGGGGGCGTCCAGACCGATCATGTCGCCGTTTGCGTACGTGACCGTTCTGCCTACGTCGTTGTCCGCCATGTGCGCCTTGAAGGAGAAACCCTCCTTGGTGTTGGCAAACGTAGCCGATACGTCAATTTGCGAGGCGTCGGTGGTTTCCTTGCCAAGAGTTACGCTTTGTGCGGTCTCTCTGACAAAGCTGCCTTCCTTGGCGTCC
>JAGBXH010000383.1 GCA_017629395.1 Clostridia bacterium
CCTTGGTGTCCAGCATAATGGCAATGGGCATATCCAGCTCTTCTCTGACGCGTTTGATGCTGTCTATTCTCTTTTGATGATCCTCGTGGGTATTGTGCGAAAAGTTCAGACGCGCCACGTTCATGCCGGCTTTGCAAAGCCCCTTTAAGGTGTCCTCATCCTGCGTTGCGGGTCCAATGGTACAAATAATTTTGATTTTACGCATATATACGCCTCCAACATAAATTTCTATCATTATTATATCACACCAAAGGCGTGCTTGCAAGCGGATTTTATATGTTTTTGCGGGATTTTTGTAAGGAGAAGAAAAAACGCAAAACCGCGAGGATGCGCGCCGAGAGGGCGGCTTTTCTGCACTTGCCCTTTTGTCGCATCCTGTCGCCTCCTTGTATATACTGCAATATATCCGTCTGTGACTAAAACGCGGCACTTTTGGTAATACTACGAATACGACATCAACATATACAGGGAGGCACACCATGATAACCGTCAAACGCGGTGATATTTATTACGCAGACCTTTCGCCCGTTGTGGGCTCGGAGCAAGGGGGACTTCGCCCCGTGCTGATCATACAAAACGACGTGGGCAACAAGTACAGCCCCACCGTCATTGCCGCTGCCATTACCTCGCGCATGAGTAAAACGCGCCTGCCCACGCACATTGACATTTACGCGGACAAGGCGGGGCTTGCCAAGGACTCGGTCATCCTCTTGGAGCAGATCCGCACGCTTGACAAACGCCGCTTAAAGGAAAAAATGGGACACCTTGACGACGACGCCATGCTGCGCGTGGACAACGCCATTGCCATCAGCTTTGGGCTTGGTTCGCAGCAGGGCGGTGCAGCGGTGGCTTCCAGTGAGGGGCATGGCGAGGTTTTGGGTTAAATTTTTGTGAAAATGTGCGTTTTCTATTGATTTTCTCCCCAAGTTGTGATAAAATGTCCGTAGAAAAATTTTCGGAGGATTTACCCACTATGGCACTTGTAACAACTACAGAAATGTTCAAGAAGGCTTACCGCGGCGGTTACGCAATCGGTGCTTTCAACATCAACAACATGGAGATCATTCAGGCGATCACCGAGGCAGCAGCAGAGGAAAAGTCCCCTGTTATCCTGCAGGTATCCGCAGGCGCACGTAAGTACGCAAAGCACGAATACCTCATGGGTCTTGCACAGGCTGCAATCCGTGACACCGGCGTAGATATCGCGCTCCACCTCGACCACGGTGCAGATTTTGAGATCTGCAAGGCTTGCATTGACGGCGGCTTTACATCCGTTATGATCGACGGCTCTCACCACTCCTTTGAGGACAACATTGCGCTGACCCGCAAGGTCGTTGAATACGCACACGCACACGGCGTTGTGGTAGAAGGCGAGCTTGGCAAGCTGGCAGGCATTGAGGACGACGTCAAGGTCAAGGCTGAGGACGCTATGTTCACCAACCCCGACGAGGTTGAGGAATTCGTCACCCGCACCGGCGTTGACTCTCTGGCTATCGCAATCGGTACCAGCCACGGCGCATATAAGTTCAAGCCCGGCACCAAGCCCCAGCTCCGCTTTGACGTGCTGGAAGAAATTGAAAAGAGACTGCCCGAGTTCCCCATCGTACTGCACGGTGCTTCTTCCGTACCTCAGGAGTACGTTCGTGAGATCAACGCGCTGGGCGGCAAGATGCCCGACGCGATCGGCATTCCCGAGGAAATGCTGCGCCAGGCTGCTTCCATGGCAGTTTGCAAGATCAACATCGACTCCGACATCCGCCTTGCTATGACCGCAGGCATTCGCCGCGTGTTCACCGAGCAGCCCGAGGTCTTTGACCCCCGCGGCTACCTCACCGTCGCAAGAGCAGAGGTCAAGAAGATGGTTCAGCACAAGATCAAGAACGTGCTGGGTTCCTCTAACACGCTGTAATCAACATCGGAGCTGTCATTTTTAAGTGGCAGCTCCTTTTTAGGAGTTTTTATGAAACATACCGAACATTTTCTGACCAAGTGGCACGATTGCGATCCCGACTTGATCATTCGCCCCTCGCAGGTGCTGATGTACATGCAGGAATGCGCCAACAGACAGTGCCGCGCCATGGAGCTGGATCTGGACGAGATTCACGAGCGCGACAACATCGGCTTTATCATGAGCCGCATTCAGGTCAGCATTGACGCGCCGCTGCCCCCCTATATCCGCATTTGGGTCAATACCTGGTGTCCCCCCTCCCGCGGCTATGCCTTTAACCGCTGCTTTGAAATTGAATACGAGGGAAAGGTCTACGCCCGCGCCACCTCCGAGTGGGCGTTGGTCAATCTTGCTGACCGCACCTTTATCAAGGCAGAGGATTTTCCCGCTGCGAAGGAGTTCCCCGAGGACGCAGCCATTGAAAAGGGCGAGCTGCCCCGCCGCGTGCGTATTACCTCATCCGCGCAGCTGCAAGAGGTTGGCACACGCGAGGTCAGATACTCCGACCTTGACTACAACATGCACATGAACAACACCAAATACCCCGACATGCTGTGCGATTACGTGCCCGATATGCTTGGCAAATTTGTCAGCGGCTTCTCTCTTTCCTACCTGCACGAGGCGGCGTACGGCGACACCCTGACCATTTTCCGTGCCGAAAGCGAGAACGGTTACCTCTTCCGCGTGGTCAACCAGGACGGCAAGACCTGCATGGAAGCGGAGTTGTATCTCAAGAACATGGCATAATGTAGGGGAGGATATCATCCTCCCGCACGCGATGAGGAAGGAACGTTTTTGAATATCACGTTCATAAACCCTTTTCGTGCGGGAGGATGAATTTGCTTGCAAATATTCCTCCCCTACGTAAATTGGGAAATATGGAACCGCAGAAATCTTCGGATTATAAAAATCAAACCCCTTTGGTACCGAAATACCAAAGGGGTTTTCTGATGGAATTATTCTTTTTTATCCAGCACGATGGACGTTTGCTCATCCTCGTACTGACGGGTGTAAAGGCGGTAATAATACCCCTTCTCTGCCATGAGCTCGGCGTGGCTGCCGCGCTCGATGATCTTGCCGTCCTTGACAGCAAGGATGATATCCGCCGAGCGGATGGTAGAAAGGCGGTGTGCGATCATAAAGCAGGTTCTGCCCTTGCTGACGCGCTCGGTTGCCTTTTGAATCAGCTGCTCGGTATGGCTGTCCACAGACGAGGTTGCCTCATCCAGCACCAGAATCGAGGGGTTTGCCAGCATGACGCGCGCAAACGACAACAGCTGCTTTTCGCCCGTGGAGAGCAGGTCGCCGCCCTCGCCCACGTCACTTGCAAGGCCCTTGCCCATGCGCTCCACGATACGCCATGCATCGATCTCGCGCAGCACCGCCTCCATCTCCTCCTCGGTGGCGTTCGGGTTACCGTAACGCAGGTTCTCTGCAACAGAGCCCGAGAACAGATGCGGCGTTTGCAATACGTAACCCAGCGAGGAATGCAGCCAAAGCTGGCTGCGCTCCTTGGCATCTCTACCGTCAATCAGTACGCGCCCCTTTGTGGGGTCGTAGAAGCGGCAGACAAGGTTGACAAGCGTGCTTTTGCCCGCGCCCGTTTCGCCCACGATAGCGACGTTAGTGCCCTTGGGCACGTGCAGATCAAAGTGCTCCAGCACCCATTCGTTGCCGTCGGGGTACATGAACGACACGTCCTCAAAGGTAATGTCACCGTGCAGCGGCTCCCAGTTCTCTTTCTTGGGATTGAAGGTGTCACCGTACCTCTCCACCACCTCAGGGCTGTCCGGTACGTCGGATTTGGTTTCCAGAATCTTGGAAACGCGCTCCATATTGACGCGCACGAAGATCATATCCGCCAAGGCGTTGACCACCCACTGCACCTGCTCCATCATATTCATGGCATAGGTCATGAATACCGAAAGCTTTGCAATGTATTCCAAATCTCCCTGCGCAATGACGCCACCTCGCCACAGCACCAATGCAAGGGCAAGTGAGGTAGAAAACGCGATCAGACAAATAAAGCTTGCACGCACCTTTGCAGTCAGCACTGCGGTGCGCTTCATCTTGTCCGTCAGCGCAAAGAAGCCGGATTTCATTTTTTCCTCAGCGCCCAGCACGCGCACGGTACGCGAGCCGGTAATGCTTTCGTTGAATTTACCCGAAATTTGCGAATTGAGCTCTCTGACCTCCTTGTTCAGCCCGCGCAATCTCTTTTCAAACAGCGCAGCTCCCAGGGCAAGCACGGGCACGATGACCATTACGCAGATCGCCAGCTTCCAATCCAGGATCAGCATGACCACCGCCGCACCGATCAGATACGACAAATTCCAGATGCCGCTCATAAAATCCCATGCAATGACACCACCGATACGGCTTGTGTCACTCATAATACGGGAGTGCAGGTATCCCACGCTGTTCTGGTTAAAGAACGAAAAGGACAGCGACTGCATATGCTTGAAGCACTTGCCGCGCATATCTCTTGCGATCAACGCCTCAACACGCGCCGTCTGGAAGGAGGAAATGAAGTCGGAAATCACGCGCGAGAGAAAGAACAGCGCGTAGCAAATGCAGAACAAACCAAGTCCCTGCACGGTGCCCGGCTTGATAAAGTTTTCAATGGCGTATTTTTGGAACAGCGGCAGGCAAATATCCACAAGTCCGCTGTAAAGTCCGAAGAGCAGCATGACGCCGAACACCCACAAATACGGCTTGAAGACGGCTAAAACCTTGGGATACGGCAAGCCCTTACGGTTTTTCTGTTTGGTACTCATGCCGTCACCTCCCCATTTACCACTTCATCGCGCCCCTGCATACTGCAAACGCGGCTGTAAATGCCGCCCTTTGCCAAAAGCTCTGCGTGCGTGCCCATCTCGGCAACGCGCCCCTCGTCCAAGACCACGATCCGGTCGGCGTGCGAGAGCGTTGTAACGCGGTGCGAGATCAAAATCACCGTGCAGCCCTCAAACTCACGCTTCAGTGCACGACGAATGGCTGCGTCGGTCTCGCTGTCCACCGCGGAAAGCGAGTCGTCAAAAATCATAATATCGGGCTTTGTTGCCAGCATTCTGGCAATGGAGCAGCGCTGCTTCTGTCCGCCCGAAAGCGTGACACCGCGCTCGCCCACAAAGGTTTCGTACCCGTCCTTAAATTCGTTCACCGCGCCGTCAAAGCAAGCAACCTCGCTTGCGTGCTTGACCACGTCCATATCCACTGTGTCCGTGCCCATGCAGATATTCTCGGCAATCGTGCCCGAGAACAGATACGTATCCTGCAGCACGTAGCCCACGTGACGGTGCAGCTCTGCGCGGTCGATCTGCTCGATCGGCACGCCACCGACGGTAATGCTTCCCTGCTCCAATTCATACAGTCGGTCCAAAAGCCCCATCAGGGTGCTCTTGCCCGATCCCGTGCCGCCCATAATGCCGATCACGCTGCCGCCCTTGATGTCAAAGGACACGTCGTGCAAGATCTGCGCGCCGTCCTTTTCGTAGGCAAAGCTGACGTTTTCAAACGCAATATCGCCCTTGAAGTCGGGCTGCTTGACAGCTGCCGTCTGCAGCTCGGGCTCGGTATTGAGAATGTGATTGATTCTGCCCAGCGCAACGCCTGCCTTACTCATGTCCGACACGATTCTGCCCAGTGAGCGTACCGGCCACAGCATCATAGCGTTATAGGAAACAAACGCCAAAAGATCACCAAGCTCCATGCCCTGCGCCACGCACAGGTACGTACCGATACCCAGAATGGCAAGCACCTGCATGCCGGAGAAAAAGTCACCGATGATCCAGAACCATGTAAAGAGCCAGGACAGCTTGACGTTGCGCTCACCGTACTCATGATTCTTTTGATCAAACTTTTCAATCTCACTCTTCTCGCGCCCGAACGCACGCACCACGCGCACACCCGTCAGGTTTTCCTGCGTGATGGAGGAAAGCTCTCCCTCACAAACGTCGCAAGCCTCGAAGTGCTTGCTGATGTAGTGGCGGAAGACCAGCGAATAGGTCAGCACGATAGGTACGAAGGCAAGGGACACGAACGCCAGCTTATAATTCATCATAAACATGACAGACAGCGTGACAATCAGCAAAATGATGACGCGGAACAAGGGAACCAACTGCTCGGACACGAAGTTTTTGACCATTTCCACGTCCGAGGTAGAGCGTTGGATCAAGTCTCCCGTCTTGTTCTGCGAATAAAAGCTTTGCGGCAGACGTGCAATGTGCGTAAACAGATCGTCACGAATGGTTTTGACCAAGCCCTCACCGCCACGGTTATTGAAATACATGTTGCAAAAGCGGCACAGCACGCTCACGCCACCCGTCAGAATAATGGCAAGCGCGACAAGCCACAGCTTATTCTGCAAAAACGCTACCAGCGCGGCAGGATCGATCAGACGTGCGACGACTGCGGGAGGCTCCCACGCGTTGCCCGAAAGCAGATTGTCTACCGTGAAGTTGACGATCTGCGGTGCGATCATTTCAAGCCCCGTCATGGCGAAGGCGCAGGTAATACCCAACGCAAACCACCAGCGGCTTCTGCGCAGAAAATGCCACAGCCGCGCAGCATTTCCACGCTTTTTGAATTGTGTTTCCATATATGTAGGTCCTTTCTGCTAGAATATATACACAATAGGGGTATTGCTTGCATAAACCGCTTGCTTTCGCGCTCTCCCCCTTGAATATGCCCTGCGGGATATTTTCCACCCCCTCCCGGAGGGCAATGTCATTAAGTTAAGAATTTTAAAAAAATCACAGGGATATAGCTCGAAGAAACCGTATGTATTCGCGCTCTCCCCCCTGCGCTTGGCACAGGGCAGCGCTGATATGCCCCCCACACGCCACCGCAGGTTGCGTGAGCCTGCTTGCAGGCAACTCCCTGGAGGGGGGCAATATCGGTGGTCAGCTCATTCGTTTTCAAATTGACCGCTGAAATATCGGTTTGCATACGGATTTCGGTCATTCAAGCTACCGTTAACGGTTGAGCTTCGGTTTAGAATAGCACGATACTACTATCATAGCCCCCCTCCGGGAGGGGGGATAATACGCGCTGCCCCGAGCCAAGCGCAG
>JAGBXH010000384.1 GCA_017629395.1 Clostridia bacterium
CGCCGCCGTCAAAGCCTGCATTTGCAGCGATCTGACGAACGGGCTCTTCCAGAGCCTTGAGCACGATGCGAACACTGGTGCGCTCGTCACCCTCGGTGGTCTCCAGCAGCTTCTGTACTGCGGGGATCACGTTGAGGTAAGCAGTACCGCCGCCTGCAACGATGCCTTCCTCAACAGCAGCCTTGGTTGCGTTGAGTGCGTCCTCAATTCTCAGCTTCTTTTCCTTCATTTCAGCCTCGGTAGCAGCACCAACCTTGATCACAGCAACGCCGCCTGCCAGCTTTGCAAGTCTTTCCTGCAGCTTCTCGCGGTCGAATTCGCTGGTCGTGGTTTCAATACCCTGGCGGATCTGTGCAATTCTGCCCTTGATCTCATCGGGGTTGCCGTTACCGCCAACGATGACGGTGTTTTCCTTGGTGATCTTCACCTGTCTTGCATAGCCAAGCTGATACAGCTGGGTGTCCTTGAGCTCCAGACCAAGCTCGGAGGAAATGACCTCACCACCGGTCAGAATGGCAATGTCACGCAGCATATCCTTGCGGCGATCGCCAAAGCCGGGAGCCTTGACTGCAACGCAGGTAAAGGTGCCGCGCAGCTTGTTGAGTACCAGCGTGGTCAGTGCCTCGCCCTCAACGTCCTCTGCAATGATAACCAGCTTGCGGCCGGACTGCAGCATCTGCTCGAGCAGGGGAAGGATCTCCTGAATGTTGGAAATCTTCTTATCGGTGATCAGGACAGCGGCGTCGTCAATGACAGCCTCCATCTTGTCGGTGTCGGTCACCATGTAGGGGGAGAGATAGCCGCGGTCAAACTGCATGCCCTCAACCACCTCGGAGTAGGTCTCTGCGCTCTTGGATTCCTCAATGGTGATAACGCCGTCAGCGGTAACCTTTTCCATCGCGTCTGCAATCAGCTCGCCGATGACCTCGTCACCTGCGGAGATAGTGCCGACGCGTGCGATATCTTCCTTACCGTTGACCTTCTTGGCACTTGCAGCCAGCGCGTCAACTGCAACGTCAACTGCCTTCTTGATGCCCTTGCGCAGTACCATGGGGTTAGCGCCCGCGGTCACGTTCTTCATGCCCTCGCGTACGAACGCCTGTGCAAGCAGCGTTGCGGTGGTAGTACCGTCGCCTGCTGCGTCGTTGGTCTTGGTGGCAACCTCCTTAACAAGGGAAGCACCCATGTTCTCGGCTGCATCCTCCAGCTCGATCTCCTTGGCGATGGTGACACCGTCGTTGGTGATCAGGGGAGAGCCGTACTTCTTGTCAAGCACCACGTTTCTGCCCTTGGGGCCCAGCGTGATCTTAACCGTGTCTGCAAGCTTGTCAACGCCGCGAACCAGCGCGTTTCTTGCTTCAATGCCGTAAAGAATATCCTTTGCCATGTGTCTTGTTCTCCTTAGAAATTACAATATAATCAGTCTACAACAGCCAGCACGTCGTCCTCGGAAACGATGACGTATTCGGTGCCGTCCAGCTTGACGGAAGTGCCTGCGTACTTGCTTGCAATGACCTTGTCGCCAACCTTCACGGTCATAGCGGTATAACCGCCGTTATCGGAAGGCTTGCCGGGGCCTACTGCCAGAACTTCTGCGATCTGGGGCTTTTCCTGTGCGGATGCTGTGAGAAAAATGCCCGATTGGGTCTTTTCTTCCGCTTCGACGAACTTGATGACGACGCGGTTGGAAAGGGGCTTGAGAGTCATAATTGGTGTTCCTCCTTATGCTTGCGGCAAAAGCCGCCTAAATGATACAATGTTGAAAATGGTCAAATTAGCACTCTTTTGATGCGAGTGCCAACCACAGTACATATTGTACACCAAATTACGGAAATATCAACCCCTTGCGCCCATAATTCACATATAATTAATAAACTAATGGAGCCCCCCACCGTAAGGGACAATGTCATCCAGTTAAGAAAGTATTACAGCAATGGGTGAATAAATGAAGCAGATACGCGAGATAAAGGCGTCCCCCGGGGGGAAGCTGGCGCGAAGCGACTGAAGGGGAACGCGAAAGTTCTGGCTTGAATGGTGATATCCAAACGGACAACCGTGCCGTTTAGCCCGCAACTCCCCTTCAGTCGCTGCGCGCCAGCTTCCCCTCGGGGGACGCCTTTTCATCGCGCGTCCGTTTCTCTCTCATGCCCGTTATATGATTTTCTTAACTTATTGACATTGCCGCAAGGGGAGACCGTGCAGCGGTGGTGGGAGTTGGTTGTCTGCCCAGAAA
>JAGBXH010000385.1 GCA_017629395.1 Clostridia bacterium
GAGGAATCAAAAGTTCCTGCTTGCACCAGGTCGGTAGACAGCGCGCATCCGACAACCAGCTCGGGCTCAGGCATCTTTCCGTATTGGTAGCAATAATCGGGTCCGGTAACCTCAACGTAACGGAATCCGTGATAGGTAAATCGCGGCCTCCACATCTCACCGCCCTCGTCACCTCGCGCTACGTAAATATCCTGCTGTACGCATTGCGTTGCAAAAGAGCCCGTGGAGCGGAAATCAAGCTGCCCTGCAGCATTGAGCGTCTCTGCATATCTGAATACGTAAATGTGACCTCTTGAGGATTGCGGGATATGGAACTCTGCAACGCCTGCATAATTCTCGCCCAGGTCAAAGATCCAAGCACCATCATCCTTTCCGCAGCACGGAGTAACTGTGCGAGCGGGAACGCGCTTGATAATTCTTACAGGGGGCATGTTACACGGCTTCAGCGTGCCTTTGGGTGTTGCATCAACAACACAATCAATCCAACCGAGATCACTGCTGTCGGGCATGGCGAAATCGGGCGTTTCAAGGCGTGCGTCGTAGGTTTCACCACCATAAATATTATTCAGAACAATAGGACTCTTTTTGGATTTCCAGGTTGTGTCCGTTACGATAGCGTCTCGAGTTCCGTCCTTGTATTCGATTTCCAGGCGTGCAATCAGACATACAGGGCCGTAACAAAATCCTCCGTGGGTCCAGACCTGACTCTGCGCATAAAAGCCTTCACCGAGCCACGCAGCGATTGCGTTTTGCTCATCGATCAGATCGGTTACGTCATACGCGCGGTACAGAATCTCCTTTTCGTAGTTGGTCATGGGAGGATCAATGTAGTCATCGGCTATTTTCTTGCCGTTGATATAATATTCCGCACAGCCAAGTCCGCACGCATAAAGAATTGCGCGTTGCACGTCGGTCTTTGCAGAGAACTTCTTTCGAAGATAAGGTGACCAGCTGACGGTATAATCAGCAGGCGTGATCCATTCTGCACGCCACATATCGGGATAAAGCTCGGTGGAAAATACTAAAGAAGCAACGGCAGTCCGGTCATAATTGTCTTTGACACACAGGTTCCATACGTATTGTGTGGCGGGCTGTAAAAACAGCTCGTCAAAGGAAATATCGCAGGATTGATCTGATTCTACGGTATCCGAATCGAAAACAATCTCTGCATCTTTGCAAATGGTGACTCGGTAGGTTTTTTGCACAACGTTCTCTCTCTCTGAGTTTGCCTTCCAGGAAAATCTTAAGCCGTGAGTAAGTGCGAGAACGGGTGCAGGATTAAAATCAATTCTTAAATCATACAGCTGCAGCATGTTGGACCTCCGTAAATTTATTTCTGTATAAACATTATAACAGATATTTTTGCGTTAGTCAATTTGAATTGCAGATTTTTTTGAAGATATAGAAAATCTGATTTAGTGAAAACGCAACAAAAAACGTGTGCCCGAAGAGCACTTATGAATTGTGTAATGTATCATTAACAAGCAATTGTGCAATATGACGACGCTTTGAAAGCAGCAAGACGTGCGACAAATGCGGATTTGTCGCCTGGCACTTTCTTGCGCATAGTGCTATTCCTTGCTTCGTTTCTTCTGTGTAGATTTCTTATAACCCTTATAATATAAGGATAATATAAGTGTTCAAAATAGTTAAGCATGCTATACCGTTGGAGTTTTGAGTGTTGACCGCGATTAAAATTCTTCGTTTTCGTCTATTTCAACACGACAATTCTGTCGTGTCTGCGTGTGAACTTATTCACGAGCGCCTTTCACGAAATAGAGCCTGATTATTGCGATAATTTAACAAATACAATGAATAATAACGCCAAATTCATCAAAATCGTAAGAAAATGGCAAAATAGCACTTTCTTATGAAATTGCATATTCGCGGTCGCTATTTTTGTCATTTCTATTGACAAACTCATGATCATACTATAAAATAGTGGCACGGTGATCGTGCGTACGCATCGTATTTTCGGGAAAGTGAGGTTTCACCATGCAACAATTCAAGGCATCTGCAGGACTTATGTTTACAGCAATCAACGAAGATGAGTGCGCCCTTTCGGGAATCGGTACCTGCGCTGACCGCGATATCGTCATTCCTGTTGAATATATGGGCAGAAGTGTCGTAAGCATCGCCGATATGGCCTTTGCGCAGAATCATGAAATCGTGTCTGTGTATGTTCCCTCTTCGATCAAGACAATTGGTGAGTATGCGTTCGCTTGGTGTCATTCTCTTACTTCCGTTACCTTTGAGAATAATGGCGTTCGCACTCTTGGTGAGCGTTGCTTTATCGGCTGCGATTCTCTTACGCATCTTTATCTTGGCGATAAGCTGCACACAATCAACGAGAAGGCTTTTGCTTTTTGCGCTTCGCTGCAAACACTCTCTCTTCCTCATGGTGTGCAAAAAGTTGGCAACTCCGCTTTTGAAGGCTGCAGATCGCTGGTATCCGTTAGCCTGCCTGAAACGCTTGAAGAGCTCCCCAGCAATATGTTTGGTGCTTGCGTATCTTTGAGCAGCGTTTCCCTTTCCCGCTTTACAAAATCCATCGGTTACTATGCGTTTTCTTTCTGTCGCAGCCTGCGCAGTATCAACGTTGGAAACGCTGTTGTAGACGATCAAGCATTCTTGGGTTGCGAGGCTTTAGCTAACTAAACAAAACAAGTAGACAGTAAAACAGACCGACACGCATGATCGGTCTGTTTTTTTGTTTGTGAAAATTTTGCAAAAGCCTTGCAATTAGACTATATATATGGTATACTTTTGATAACGACCACATCATACGGAGGTAAGTATGAACGAAATGACAAATTTCCAAGGTGCAAAGTGGATCTCTTTTCCTTATCCCGGCACCAATGAACTGACTAAGATTTCCAATCCTTGGGAGAAGCTTGATCTGAGCGCACAAGCAAAGCCCATTCAATCCAGACACGGCCTTGCCCTGTTTCGTAAAAGCTTTCATGCAAGCAAAACAGACAAAGTTACCATTGCGGCTACGTCCATGGGTATTTTTGATCTGTACTGCAATGGCAAGCGTGTTGGACGCATTGATGAAAACGGCAATGAGGTTTTTGATGAGCTCAAACCGGGTTACTATGAATTCCGCAAGAGAGCTTTGTATTTTACCTATGACCTCTCTCCATATTTGACCGAAGGCGACAATGTCATTCTTGCTGCTGTTGCTCCCGGCTGGAGAAACGGCAGAATCTCGTTTGAGGCTTTCAAGGATGAGCCTGAGGCATTTATCGCTGTTGTAAGCGTCAATGACGTTCCCTTCTATACCGATACAGATTGGCAGGCAACGTGGGGCGGCAGAGTCCGCGCTGCAGATATCTGGGATGGCGAGTTGTACAATGCAAGTTATCCTTCTTATCAGGAAATGAGCCAAGCGTGCTACGATGCTGCAGATTGGTCTGTTCCCACTGCCGTTGAGCACGATGTAGAGATCACCCCCTTTATCGGTCCTACTGTTATGGTGCGCCCCGAGCTGACAAGAAAGCCGCTTACCTTGACCGTTCATGATGGTACGATCGATAACGGCACAGAGCATGGAGAGATCAACGTCGTATATGCGGCTGAAAATCAGGACGCTGTCGTACTGAAGAAAGGTCAGACGCTGACGTACGACCTTGGTCAGAACATGGTAGGCTGGCCGGTATTTACTGTCAAGGGTACGGCTGAAACTGCCGTGCAGATCCGCGCATCCGAATTTCTTAATGACAGCGGATCGGAAGCCCGCGGCAACGACGGCCCCAAGGGTTCTGTTTATACTATCAATTACAGAAGTGCAAGCGCTAAGGCATATTACCTTTTGAACGGTGCTCCCGAGGGTGAGTCCTATCAGCCTACGTTCTCTTTCTTTGGCTTCCGCTATATCGAGATTGTTGCTGACAATGACATTGAGATTCTTTCCTTCCGCGCCGACGTCGTAGGCTCTGCAACGCATGAAACCGGCAGCATGGAAACCTCCAACGCACTTGTCAACCAGCTGATCTCCAACGTTATCTGGGGACAGCGCGGCAACTATTTTTACGTGCCTACCGACTGCCCGCAAAGAGACGAGCGTCTTGGCTGGACAGGTGACACGCAAATTTTCTGCAATACCGCTGCATATAACGCTGACGTTCGTATGTTCTTCCATAAGTGGCTGCAGGACGCAAGAGACAGCCAGGCAAGCTGGGGCGGATACCCCGACGTTATCCCCGCTGCTCGTGTCGTAGGCTGCGGTGGCGCTGCATGGGGCGATGCAGGTATCATTGTTCCCTACGTTATGTGGAAAATGTACAATGACGTTGAGCTGCTTCGCGATCACTACGACTCCATGAAGAGATGCATGGATATGTTTGAAGCACGCGAGGTTAACATGCCTCACAAGCATGCTGCTTACGGTGACTGGTTGGCTTATGAGCCTACCGATCACTGGATGGTTTCGGTCTGCTATGCTGCCTTTGACGCACGACTGATGATCCAGATCGCAAGAGTGCTTGGTAAAGAGCAGGATGCAAAGCACTACGAAAGAATTTTTGAAATGTACAAGGCGCATTACAATAAATTCTATTGTGATGAAAATGGTGATTTGCTGCCGCAGCACCAAACCCAGACGGCATACCTGATGGGTCTGAAGTTCAAGCTGCTCCAGGAAAAGAACAGACCTGCCGCAATCGCTGCCCTGCGTCAAAAGATCATCGATAACGGCCACAAGCTTTCCACCGGCTTTGTAGGCACAGGTATTCTCGCACAGACGCTGGCTGAGATCGGTGAAAACGATCTTGCATATTCCCTGCTTTTGCAGCGTGATAATCCCTCCTGGCTGTATTCTGTTGATCAGGGTGCGACAACCATTTGGGAAAGATGGAACTCCTACACCTTGGCAACCGGCTTTGGTAACGTGGCAATGAACTCCTTCAACCACTACGCTTACGGTGCGATTCAGGAATGGATGTACAGACACGCGGCAGGCATTGAATACGATCCCGCAGCTCCCGGCTTTGAGCGTGCGATCCTGCAGCCCAAGCCCGATACCAGAACGGCAGATGAATTGCCCGAGGGTCAGGAAAATATTAAGTACGTCAAGGCTTCCTACAACTCCTACCACGGCACCATCGTATCTAATTGGTCCACCGAAAACGGCTTTGATTACTATTGTGAGGTTGCTATGCCCACAAGACTCTATCTACCCATTCTGACCAAGAACGACAGTTTTACGCTAAACGGTGTCAGCCATAAGTTCTCTGAGTTCCACCAGGCACCCTACAATGACAGACTCAACAGAATCGTCATTGACCTGGCACCCGGCAAATATCAGTTTAATATGTAAAAGAGCAACAGCCCGTCCCCACATTTCAGTAGAGACGGGCTGTTATCAAAAAATCACCTTGACACACTGCGGTTGTTAAGGTGATTTTTTATATAAGATTTAGTTAATCTGCTTTATTGCGATCTCGCATGCTGCGCTCGATGACGCGGTCAGCGTCACGCTTGGCAGCATCGTCGCGCTTGTCGTACAACTTTTTACCACGGCAAAGCCCTACTTCGACCTTGACGTGCGAGCCGCTGAAGTACAGCGACAGCGGAATCAGGGTGAATCCCTTTTGCGCGACAAGTCCATGCAGCTTCATGATTTCTTTTTTGTGCATAAGCAGCTTCTTATCACGCAGGGGATCTTTGTTAAAGATATTTCCCTGCTCGTAGGGGCTGATGTGCATACCCTTCACAAACAGTTCGCCATCTTTTATGTCGCAGTAGGCGTCTTTGAGGTTAACTTTTCCCCCGCGAATGCTTTTGACCTCAGTGCCGTACAAGGCAATGCCTGCTTCATATTTTTCATCAACAAAGTATTCGTGCCACGCCTTTTTGTTCTGTGCAATGATCTTGTTCCCTGTCTTTTTTTCTGCCATAGTCTTTACCCGTTACTCTTTAGAGTCCTTGTGAAAAATGATTTCATCCGGGAAATGCAGTCCCAGCTTTTCGCGAGCGATTCTCACGATATAGTCAAAGTCAATAGGAGAATCAATCAGGAATTTAAGCTCGTCTACCTGTTCCTGCTTATCTTCGATCTGTTGCTCCAGC
>JAGBXH010000386.1 GCA_017629395.1 Clostridia bacterium
CCCCTACCGATGGACGGTTTGGAAGTCATTGCCTAAAGGTTTATGAACCTGAAACATCGTGTCGTAGGGGAGGGGCTTGCTCCTCCTTCCCCTTGCTTTGCAACATAAAAAACCGTTGCTCCCGGAGAAGCAACGGTATTTTGTATGATCGAGAAATCAATCCTTCTTCTTTGCAATGACGAGTGCACCCAGCGCGATTGCCGCTACGATTGCCGCACCGCCCAGCACGCTGCCGCAGCCGCCCTTTGCTGCGGGCTCGGTCTGTGCGTCGCGTTCGGGAGCGGTGGTGGTGGGAGCTTCGGTTGTGTCTTCGGTTTCGGGAGCGTTAGTTGCCGCCTCGGTTTGGGCCTCGGTTTGGGCAGCGGTGGAGTCCTCTGCGGGCTCGGTTTCATCCCCCTTGTCGTTTTCCTGCTGATACTTGTTAAAGTTTGCCGCCTGTGCGTCAAGCGCAGCCTGCGCATCCGCTGTCAGGGGCGCTGCGTAGATGTAGTTGTAGGTCATGGAGTCGTTGCCCGCGCCGCAAACGTACAGCGTGTCGTTTCTGACCTGCATGCGGGTCACGCGATCAGCTTCGGGAACTGTAATCGATGCAACCTCTGCAAAGGATGCGTCGTCCAGCACCTTGACAGCAGAGCCGTCCTTGAGCCCTGCGAGCAGGAATTTTCCAATATGGGCAATAGAGTATACGCCGCTCAGTTCCACAACAGCGGTGCAATTGATACCGGTAGCGTCGATCTTGATGATGCCGTTGCCGCCTTCGTTGAAGTCCACGCACAGCCAAACGGTGCCGTCAGCGTCCACCGCCATGTACTGACCCTCCTTCAGGGTCTTGCCGCCCATATCGATGGTGCAATCGGAATCCTGAAAGTCGATCATGCCCTCAAGACCCCAGCTCTTGTTGAGCGCAGGCTTTGCGGGATCGGTCACGTCGTAGCAGTACAGCACGTCGTGGTCGTAGTTGGACATGACAAAGCAAAGATACTTGTCGCCAACCTTTGCAACCTCCACGCCGTTGACACCGATCTTGGTGCCTGCCTCGTCGCCGGGCTCAAGATCATTGGTATAAACGGGAATCTGTGCAACCTCGGTCAGCTTGCCGTTATCCTCTTGCTTTGCAATGCCAAGCTCCAGGAAGTTGTAGTTTACGGAGTAGGCAAAGCCGGCGTATACGTAGCCGCGGTCATCGGCTGCAATGCCCTTGGCATAAGAGAAGGGAGAGCCGGGGAGCGCGTTTTCCTCGTTGTAGACGTAGTACAGATCGGTGATCTTGCCTACCTGCATATCCAGTACCGTTACGCCGCGGATACCCGAGCCGCCGTTGAGCGCACCGATATAAGCGTAGCGACCGTCAGCGGACATGGAGAAGCCACGGAAGTTGATATAGGAGGCGATTGCGTAATCGTCGTCCAGCTCGGGGACCTCCCCCTCCCACCACCAAGCCTCATAATCGGGGGCAAGGTCAGAGTAGATGTATTCACCGTCCTGCGCGATCAAGCCCTTGAGCTCGGCGTTTTTCCAGGTGTCTGCGGTGTAGTCCTCGTCTGCTGCCCATGCGGTCATGCTTAAGCAGCCAAGGCAAAGGGAAGCGAACAAAACGAGCGTTAGGATGCGTTTCATAGTGAATTTCTCCTTTTGTTGAAATATTGTAGAAAATGCTGTTTCTATACTTGCATTATACGCCCGTTTGACTTTCTTGTCAAGTAGAAAATGTGAAAAATGATAATAAAATGCGCAAAAACATATCATGCATTTGTGCAATGTTACAATTGTCGCCATAAAAAAGCCTCGCGCTGCCCGGGGACAGCGCGAGATAAAAGCTTTTATTGATTTTCCAAGGTTTTGATGAATTTTTCAATCTTTTCAAGTGCCTCGGTAATGTGGCTTACGCTGTAAGCATAGGAAATGCGGGCAAAGCCCTCGCCGCACGCGCCAAAGGCGGTGCCGGGAACGATAGCGCACTTTTGCTCCACCAGCAATCTCTGGCAAAATTCCTCGCTGGAAAGCCCGAATTTGCCGATATAGGGATAGATATAGAACGCACCCTCAGGCTCAAAGCACTCAATGCCCAGCTTTGTAAGCCCTGCGTAG
>JAGBXH010000387.1 GCA_017629395.1 Clostridia bacterium
AGTCCAACGGACTCCCATTTCCCTTTTTGATAGAAACTTTACCGACTTGAACCCCGCATGAGCGGCGCAGCGCGACGCGACATGTTGGTTTGCGCAGGTTGCCCGAAAAGGTATTACAAGCATTGGCGCAAACATGGGTTCAGAAGTCCCCTATGCTCCACCAAAAAGGGAAATGGGAGTCCAACGGACTCCCATTTCCCTTTTTGATAGAAACTTTACCGACTTGAACCCCGCATGAGCGGCGCGCGCCGCAAAATTCTATACAAAAAACACCCGCTTTCACAAAGCGAGTGTTTTCGATATATCCCGTTTACGACAAATCAAAGAACAGCCAAGCGAGCAATGCCTGGGTCAGATACAGCGCGGGCGTTTGCAGCGAGCCCAAGGTTGCCGAGGGCAAACTGAGCACGAACATAGCGGTGGAGAGAATGCAAATGATAACGCCCAGCACGCGGCAAGCCACCATCTTACCGCAAAAGCTGATGATGCCTGTCACGAACATGAGAATACCCAGCGCGGCAGCAATGCCGATGTTGAGATTGAGCGTGACCAGCCCCTGCACGGCGGAGATGACGGAGGAAGTGCCCAGCGCAATGAAAATAATGCTGATGAGCACGCGCGTCAGATTATTCTTGGATGCTTTTTTCTTGGATGCCATAATGAAATCTCCTCGTTTAAGATAACTTATTGTAACATACCGGGCGAAAAATGTCAATTGCTATTGCAAAAAAACGCGGCTTTTGCTATAATAAAGGCATCAAGAAAGCAAAGGAATCATAACTATGTACGCAAATTACCATACCCATACCTACAGATGCAATCACGCCCGCGGCAGCGAGCGCGAATATATTGAAAGAGCCATTGCGCAGGGCGTCTGCGTCCTTGGCTTTTCGGATCACGTGCCGTACCCGTTCCCGGGCGGACACGAGTCGCATTTTCGCATGAAGTGTGCCGAGATCGGGGAGTACATGAGCACCCTGCAGGCACTGAAGGAGGAGTATGCGGATCGCATTGAGATCCATATCGGCTTTGAGGCGGAGTATTATCCGCTTTACCACCAAAGACTTTTGGAGTTCTTGGAGCCTTACCCTTACGAATACTTGATCCTTGGGCAGCATATGGTCGGCAACGAGATCGACGCACCCGTCTACTGCGGCGGCAAGGTGAGCGCGGACATTCCGTGGCAGTATGCGCGTCAGGTGGTGGAGGGCTTGCGCAAAGGAGATTTCGTGTATCTGGCACACCCCGATCTGCCCAGCAACACCGAGCGCGGTGAGGAGTACCGCGCGGCAATGGAGTGGCTGTGCCGCGAGGTCAAGGCGATGGATATTCCGCTGGAATTTAACTTTTTGGGGCTTGCCGAGGGGCGCGCGTACCCTTGCCGTGATTTCTGGGAGATTGCGGGCAGGGTAGGCAACAAGGTCATTTTCGGCTGTGATGCGCACGACGTGGATGCGGTTGCCAATCCCGATACGATTGCCATAGCCGAGCAATGGATGGCGCAGTATGGCTTACAGGTCGTTGACCGTGTCATTTTGCACAGACCGACGGTGTAATTTTCTCCATATGTGCCGATTGACAAACGCGCAGAGATATTGTATAATGTAGATTAGGTGAATGCCTGTAATAATTTTTTAAGGAGAAATAACATGAAAAAGTACTTATGCTTATTCCTGACCGCTTTGATGCTGCTTTCTGTTTTTGTGGCTTGTGCAGAGCAGAGTGGGGAAGAGGACGACACGCTGCAAAGCGTTGAGGTGGAAAGCGACGATCCCACCGCTGCGGCGCTTGCAGAAATCAACGTGGACTGGAACCAAGAAGACTTTACTGTTTTGGCAAGAGAAGATTTCCATTATGATGAATGGTACACCGAGGAACGCACCGAGGTTCTGGAGGATGCCGTTTACCAGCGTAATCTCGCACTTGAGGAATACTGCAACCTCAAGCTTAACATTATTCCCGTAGCAACCGCTGAGATGAGCAACGAGACCAAGAAGGACGTACAGGCAGGCACGGGCGAATATGACCTGCTGCAGAACCACATGGTTCACACCTCCGCACTGGCTTCCGACGGTAACCTGATCAGCTTTACCACGCTGGATGGCATTGACCTGACCGCGCCTTGGTGGGACCAGGGAACCGCAAGCTTTATGATCTCCGATAAGATCTACTTCCTCAACGGCTCTATCAACTATTCCGATGAGGGTACCACCTACGTTATGCTGTTCAACAAGCAGTTCGCAAAGGACGAGGATATCGATCCTTACGAGATGGTTTATAACAACGAGTGGACGCTGGATAACTTCCACAATCTGGTCAAGGACGTATCTGCTGATACCAGCGGTGACGGTAAGTTCGGCGTGGAAGATACTTACGGCTTCGTATCCACCTGGGAGACCGGTTCTACCTTCTTCTTCGGCGCAGGCATGCGTTACGTGGTTTGCGAAGAGGGTGAGGATCCCTACCTGGCACTTGATGCAAGCGGCATGGACAAGGCAACCACTCTGCTTGATAAGATTCTGAACATTTACTATACCAACAATGCAACCTTCATGTCCCCTCCCGGTAAGGAAGATCAGAGTAAGGGTATCTTCGTAGCAGGCAGAGGTCTGTTCTACAGCGAGGTTGTTATGTACATTGTTTCCCTTGGTAAGGAAATGGAGACCGACTTTGGCGTGCTGCCCGTACCGAAGTACAATGCACAGCAGGAGAACTACATCACCTGGACTAACGCGATCTGCTCCACCTCCTCTGTTTCCAAGGCTGCCAAGAATCTGGAAAGACTTGGTCCTACGCTGGAAGCACTGGCAATCATTTCTCACCAGAGAGTGACCCCCGCTTACTATGATACCGTTCTGCAGCGTAAGTCCGTACGTGACGAGGAGTCTCAGGGTATGCTGGACATCATCTTCAAGACCCGTACCTATGACCTTTGCATGTACTATGCGGAGATCGGTCTGGAGCCTTTGTTCAAGACCAGCGTAAACGACGGTAAGAACAACTTCGCCTCCAACTACTCCAAGAAGGAAAAGGGCGCGAACAAGGCAATCAGCAAGCTGATCGCCAAGTTCGAAAAGGACGAATAATCCGTATAATCAATAAGTTTTTCCGCAAGGGTCGTCGCATGCATGCGACGACCCTTGCTTTTTGATCAAAATGCACCAATACAGATTGACAAAACGGTGATCGTGTTGTATAATACAATTAAGATAAGACCAATCTGTACAAGCTGGGAGAAGTGTTATGAAAAAGCATCTGTGTGTATTTCTGATAGGCTTACTGTTGCTGACCTTACTTGCAAGCTGTGCCCAACCCGATCAAGGGGATGCGGATCATGCTTCCACCACGCGCGAGGAACAAACCGATCCTGCGGCTGCTGCCCTGGAAAAGCTGAGCGTGGATTGGGGCGGAGAGGATTTTACGATCATTGGCCGTGATGACCATGTGTTTGGCGAGCTGATGGTGGAGACCAGCACCGAGGTGCTGGAGGACGCTGTTTATCAGCGCAACTTAGCACTGGAGGAAACCTGCAAGCTCAATCTGAACTGTGTCGGCGTGGCAACCGATCAGGTATCCGACGCCGTTAAGACCGACGTGAAAACGGGACTGGGCGAATACGACGCCGTGCATCATCATATGGCGCAGACCGCGAGCCTTGCATCCGACGGGCATCTGATCAGCTTTACCTCGCTGGAAGGCATTGATCTGAGTGCTCCGTGGTGGGATGAGGGAACTGCAAGCTTTGTCATTTCGGATAAGGTCTTTTTCATGAACAGCGCCATTAACTTTTCCGATGAGCGCACCACCTACGTCATGATGTTCAACAAGCAGTTGGCACACAACAAGAACATCGATCCGTACGCTATGGTGTATAACAACGAGTGGACGCTGGACAACTTCCAGGGCTTGATCGATGACGTGTCCTACGATTTGTCGGGAGACGGCAGATATGACGAAAACGACGTTTACGGCTTTGTGGTGACCTGGGAAACGGGAAATACCTTCTTTTACGGCTCGGGCTTGCGCTACGTCATCTGCGAAGAGGGCAAGGATCCTTATCTGGCGATGGATACGTCCGCGATCAACAAGGCAAGCGATCTGCTTGACAAGGTTTTGAATATTTTTTACGCAAACAATTCCGCCTTTGGTTATGAGCCGGGGCTGGAAAAGCTGGGAAAGACCTGCTTCCAGGAGGGAAGAGGCTTGTTCTATACCGAGATCGTGCAGTACGTCGTGGCGTTGGGCAAGCAGATGGAAGCCGATTTCGGCGTGCTTCCCATTCCGAAGTATGATGCCGCGCAGGCGGATTACATCACCTGGACCAATGCGATCTGCTCCACCACAAGCATTTCCAAGGCGGCAAAGCATACGGATAAGCTGGGTACTACGCTGGAGATCATGGCAATCCTGTCCTATCAGAGAGTGACACCCGCGTTTTACGATACCGTGCTGCAGCGCAAGAGCGTACGTGACGAGGAGTCGCAGGGCATGCTGGATATCATTTTCAAGACCCGCTGCTACGATATGAGCATTTATTACGATTTGGGGCTGGAGCCGTTGTTCAAGGAATCGGTGAACAGTAATAAAACAAACTTTTCCTCGGCATATGCCAAGCAGTCTTCAAAGGCACAGAAAAATCTGGATAAGCTGTTGTACAGCTTTTCAAAGGATAATTGATTAACAATACAGTTCCGCGAGGGCTGTCGCACCCGTGCGACGGCCCTTACTTGAAAAAGGAGGATTTATCATGAAAAAATTAAATGCAGAAAAACTCAATGCACTTGTCGATGCGCGCGTGAGTGCCGATATTGCATGCGGCAAGGTAGGCGGCGCTGCACTTTGCGTGGTGCAGGACGGCAAGGTGCTTTTGCACAAGACGTACGGCTATCAGAATGCTACGACCAAAGAACCCCTGAAAGAGGACGCTATGTTCCGTCTTGCGTCCATGACTAAGCCGATCACGGCGGTTGCCGCGCTGATCGCAGAGGAGCAGGGACTCTTATCGATTGGCGACGAGCTTTGCAAGTACATTCCCGTGTATGCAAATATGAAGATCGGACACATGGAGAACGGACAGCCCGTTTACGATAAGGATGCGTCCACGCGCATTACCATCAAGCACCTGCTTTCTCACACCAGCGGCATCGGCACGCTGGAGGTGGGCGATCACGCATGGGCAACCATGCCCGAGGAAAACGCTAAGACACCTGCGGGTGTGATGGATTGGTTTGCAGACAAGTATCTGGCGTTTGAGCCCTATACCGCACAATGGTACAGCCCCGTGGTGGCGTTTGTGGCTGTCGCACGCATCATTGAGATCGTGTCCGGCATGGCGTATAACGAATTTCTTGACAAGTATCTGTTTATGCCGCTGGGCATGCAGGATACCACCTTTGACTTAAGCGACGATCAGAAGGCGCGCATGATCGCCATGCACAACTACACCGAGGAAAAGGGCGGATTTGCCGTGCCCAAGTCGGTGGATACCATTTTTGAAAACATTCCCGTGACCCAGTGCTGCGGCGGTGCGGGCTTGGCTTCCACCCTTGACGATTACGTCAAGTTTGGTGAAATGCTGACGCACGGCGGCACCTCTGTTGACGGCGTCCGCATCCTCTCGCCCGAGTCTGTCAAGAAGATGGGCAGCGTGCAGGTGACCGATGCGATCATGCCTCCTCCCCAGCAGTGGGGACTTGGCGTGCGCGTGATCACGGCTGACAATTATCAGATGCCCAAGGATTGCTTTGGCTGGAGCGGTGCGTACGGCACGCACTACTGGAGCGACCCCGCAAACAAGATCACGGCAATTTACATGAAGAACTCGGGCTATGACGGTGGCTCTGGCGCGTTGACCTCGTTCCTTTACGAGCAGGACGTGTACGCGTCTTTTGAAGAATAAGGAGGCTATTATGGCAAACGAAATCATCAAGGGCATGGGCTTTCACCACATGGCTCTGTACGTATCGGATTTTGATAAATCGCTGGCTTTCTATCAGAAGCTCGGCATGAAGGTATATACCGCTTGGGGGCAAGGGGACAGCCGCATCGCGCTGCTTGACACGGGCGACGGCACAATGCTTGAGGTGTTTGCAAAGCCCGGGCAGGATTTTGCCTCGGAAGGGCGTTGGCAGCATCTGGCATTGCACGTGGAAAACGTGGAGGACGCGCTGCAAAAGGCACTCGCTGCAGGTGCTGCGCCGCGGATGCCCGTGACGGTGATGGATCTTGACGCACATCCCCGCAAGATCACCATTCAGATCGCATTCGTATATGGCCCCGACGGCGAGGTCGTGGAATTTATTAAGCAATTAGTCAAAAAGCTTTGATTTTATAAGGAGATCATGATGAGCGCATACGTTTTTCCATCGGCATATAAGGGCGGCAGACCCGCAAGGCTTTGCGAAGTCACACGGCACTTTGCCATGGAGTCCCTGCAGGGCAAGTACGGGGCGCAAACCTTGGAAGTTCCCTTCGTCCCTGTAGACGATGTGCCCCTGTGGGAGGGCATGAGCGATCACGAAAGGTATATGGCTGCGCTGGACGTACTGGTGCGCAAGTGCCCCATTCGCATTTGCGAGGGTGAGCGCGTATGCGGTGCCGCTACGCTGGGTGCGGGTGTGCGCCATCAAGTGCCGGTGGCAAGAGAGGGGAGGATCTTATGGCCAAGCGTCAGCCATTTGACTGTGGATTTCGGCATTTTGGTGCGCGAGGGCATTACCGGTATGCGTGCGCGCATCAAGGGCATTGATACCTCGTCCTTTGACGCGTCTGCCATGCAAAGACACGACGCCCTCCTATGCACGCTGGATGCCATGCAGGTCTGGCACGGCAGATATCTGGACGCGACGCGCGACGCGTATCCGCACCTGTACCAAACGCTTTTGCGCGTGCCTATGTATCCTGCCGAGAGCTTTGCCGAGGCTGTGCAAAGCCTTTGGTTTGGCTTTGCGTTTTTGCGCCTTGGCGGCAACTGGCCCGGTATCGGCTGTATTGACCGCTTGCTTGGGCCGTACTTGGAGCGTGATCTTGCCGCGGGCGTGATCACCATGGACGAGGCACGCGAGGTGCTGGCATCCATGTTTATCAAGGGCTGTGAGTGGATCGAGCGCGATACTCCGCGCGGCTCGGGAGACGCCCAGCATTATCAGAACATCGTGTTGGGCGGAACGGATGCCTCGGGCGCAGACGTGACCAATGCAGTCAGCTATTTGTGCCTGGAGATCGTGGAGGAGCTGGGCATTTCGGATTTTCCCATTTCGGTCAGACTCCACGAAAATACCCCGAAGGAATTTTTGCGCCTGCTTGCGCGCGTGATGCGGCACGGTGGCGGCGTTGTGGCAGTGTATAACGAAAAAACGGTGCTCGCCGCCTTGCGCGCCCAAGGGTATCCCGCGCACGAGATCCATGATTTTGCAAACGACGGCTGCTGGGAGGTGCAGATCCCCGGCAAGACCTACTTTTCCTATATGCCTATGGACTTTTTGCACGTGCTGATGCAGGACGTATTGCACGTAGCAGAGGGAGAGATCTCAGACTTTGCCGACATGGATGCGCTCAGGTCCATTTATGCCGAGCGCATGAAGCAGGTCGTTTCACATGCCTGCGAAGGGATCCTGAACGGCTGTGTGCCCGCATGGAGAGAGGGGGATAACACCTTCCGCCTGCAGATGCCCACCCCCATGATCGATCTCTTTGAGCACGGCTGTGCCGAGAGTGGCAGGGGATATCTGGAGGGCGGTACGCCCTATCGTGTGCTCTCACCGCATATGGGTGGCGTGGGAGACGTGGCAAACGCGCTCTTTGCCATTGAACAGCTGTGTTTTATTGAAAAGAAAGTGAGCGTCAAGCAGCTTTGTCAGATATTGCGTAACGATTGGCAGGGAGAAGAGCAGCTGGCTCTTTATGCCAAGCATAAGCTGCCGCATTACGGAAACGGTGATCCTGCGGCAGATGCGCATTACGCGTGGGCGGTCAATGCCTTTGCGGATGCGTGTGCACCGTATGCAAAGGGGTATCCCATCATGTTCCCGCCCGGCATCAGTACCTTTGGGCGGCAGATAGAATGGCGTGCTCACCGTACCGCCGTGCCGCACGGCTATCGCCGCGGTGAAATTCTGGCAGGAAATACCTCGCCCACACCGGGTACGGATACCGCAGGCGCAACCGCAACGGTGCGCTCGTATTGTGCGGCAGATCTTTCGCGTATGACTACGGGAGCGGCGCTGGATATCAAGATGCACCCCGGCACCTTAGAGGGCGAGAACGGACTTTGCGCGCTGGAGGGGCTGATGCAGGGCTTTTGCACCTTGGGCGGCTACTTTATGCAGGTAGACGTCGTAGACGTGCAGACCCTGCTGGATGCACGAAAGCACCCCGAAAATTACAAGACGCTTTCGGTGCGCGTATCGGGCTGGAATGCGCGGTTTGTGACGTTGGACGACCAATGGCAGCGCATGGTACTGGAGCGCGCAGGGTATTTACCCAAGGAGTGAGTATGCGGGTTGCAGAGATACAGAGATTTTGCACGCATGATGGCCCCGGGCTGCGCACCACGGTATTTTTCAAGGGCTGTCCCTTGCGCTGCGTGTGGTGTCACAATCCCGAAACGCAAAAAGCAGCGCGTGAAGTCATGCTGCACACCGCGCTTTGCATTGGCTGCGGCGCATGCATCAGCGCATGCCCGACGGGTGCGCAGGTGTTGACACAAAACGACCGCTGCCGTGTGGTATCATTGTGTAAGAGCTGCTTTGCCTGTGCCGACGTTTGTCTGACCGAGGCGTGCCGCACGGTGGGAACGGATATGAGTGCCGAGCAAATTCTTGCAGAGGTGATGCGTGATGCCGCGTTTTACGGGCAGAGCGGAGGCGTGACGCTTTCGGGCGGTGAGCCGCTTTGCGCGGACGGTGTGATCGAGCTTTTGCAATTGTGTAAGCAGCACGGATTGCACGTGCTGGTGGAAACGGCGGGGGCATGCGATCCCGATACGATCAAAGCCGCCGTGCCGTACGTGGATGAATTTTATTTTGATATCAAGCATACCGATGCGCAAAAGCACAGGGAGTTGACGGGTGCAGATCCTGCACTGATCCTGCGCAATCTTGCGCAAATTGACCAAATGGGTGCAAGAACGCGTCTGCGCTGCCTGTTGGTGAACGGTCTGACCACAAATGACGCGCACTTTGCGCGTGTTGCAAGGCTGTATGCAACGCTCAAGCATTGCCGGGGCGTGCAGCTTTTGCGCTATCATCCTATGGGTGGCAGCAAGGCGTCTGCCTTAGGGCTTGCCGATAGCGGAAGACGGGAATGGATTCCCACCGATGCACAAATTGCACGGGCAACCGAGATTTTATTGCAGCAAAATGTTCCCGTGTTAACGGAATAAACGTAAGAATTGAGAGGGAAACGCATGAAACGAGAATTCACCGCAGATCAAATCAAGCTGCTGCAGCTTCTTTCCAGGGATTTTCCCACCATCCCCCAGGTGGGTGCTGAGATCATTGCGCTCAACGCCATCTCCAATCTGCCCAAGGGAACGGAACATTTTATGAGTGACTTGCATGGAGAAAGCGAAGCGTTTGAGCATATTCTCAACAATTGCTCGGGCGTTGTGCGCGAAAAGGTGCAGGATATTCTGGGCAAGGATATGAGCGAGGAGGAGCAACGTGATTTTTGCACGTTGATCTACTATCCCGCAAAGAAGATAGAGGAGATCCGTGCGCGCGGAGGAAATACGGTGGAGTGGTACAGCTGTACGCTTTACCGTCTTGTGGACGTGGCGCGCTCGGTTGCATCCAAATATTCGCGCTCCAAGGTGCGCAAGGCTTTGCCCGATGCGTATCGCTACGCGGTGGATGAGCTGCTGCACACCTCGGGTGAGGAGCATAACAAGCAGGCGTATTACACCCACATCATTTCCACCATCATTGAGGTCGGAGAGGCGGATGGATTTATTGAGGCACTCTGCTCCCTGATCAAGCGTATGGCGGTGGATTGCCTGCACGTGCTGGGCGACATTTACGACCGCGGACCGCACGCAGACCGCATCATGGAGATGCTTTGTGCACACCATCGTGTAGACGTGCAATGGGGCAATCACGATATTGTGTGGATGGGTGCTGCTGCGGGCAGCGAGGTCTGCATTGCCACGGTGCTCAACTTTGCATTGCAATATAACACGCTTGCCATGGTGGAGAATGCGTATGGTATCAGCCTGCGTGACTTGATTGAGTATGCGCAGGAAACGTACAGCGGAAGTAAGTGGTCGTTGCCGCGTAATCCGGATGATGCATATTACGTCAAAAACCGTATGGATAACCTTTCCCGCGCTCACGAAGCGATCGCCGTGATCATGTTCAAGCTGGAGGGGCAGCTGATCGACCGCCATCCCGAGTACGGCATGGACGACCGTCGCCTGCTGCATAAGATCGATTACGAGCGCAAGACCGTGACCTTGGGCGGCAAGGTATACACACTCAACGAGTGTCATTTTCCCACGATCGATCCTGCTGATCCTTATCGTCTGACCGAGGCAGAGCAGGAGATCATGCGCTCCTTGCGCCGCGCCTTCTGCCACAGCGTGCTACTGCAAAAGCACGTGCGCTTTTTGTACGAGCATGGCAGTCTGTACAAGATCTGCAACGGCAATCTTTTGTTCCACGGCTGCATTCCTATGCGGGCGGACGGCAGCTTTGACGTGGTGCGCGTCAGCACGGGCGGCATGCTGTCGGGGAAGGGATATATGGATTATTGCGATAAGATCGCGCGCCGTGCGTTTTACGGAAACGATCAGGGCTCTAAGGACTTTATGTATTATCTGTGGTGCGGCAAGCAAAGCCCGCTGTTCGGCAGGGCGCGCATGACCACCTTTGAACGCTATTTTATAGCGGACCGAGATACCTGGAAAGAGCCTAAAAATCCCTATTATACCATGATTGAGGATCACGATTCGGTCTGCCGCATCCTCTCGGAGTTTGGCTTGGATGCAAAGGGATCGCATATGATCAACGGACACGTGCCTGTGCGCGTGGGTGCGGGTGAGAGCCCGATCAAGGCAGGGGGCAAGTACGTGCTGATCGACGGCGGTTTTTGCAAGGCATACCACGATACCACGGGGATTGCGGGATATACGCTGATCTTCTCCTCGCGCGGATTGCGCCTTGTGGCGCACGGCTCTTTTGATGGCAGAGAGGCAGCCATTCGGGAAAATAAGGACATTCTTGCCACGACCGACGTGGTATTTGAAATGATGACCCACCGCATGCTTGTGCGTGATACCGACGACGGAAAGTTGATTCTGGAACGTATGGAAGACCTCAAGCTTCTCCTGGAGGCTTACCGTTCGGGTGTCATCCAAGCGGTGAGATAAAGATATCAATAATTTTTGAACTTTTTATCCAAAAAGTGTTGACAAAATTTGTTAATAGTGCTATGATGATGCGGTGCGTGTAGGCGCACCGCATCTTTGCATATATTTTAGTATTCCCACGCGTCCTGACGCACCGTATTTGCTTGATTATACATTACATATTATAAGGAGAATTATTATGTCGACCGAACAGCTGATCACACAGATCATTCTGACCGTTTCCATTTGCATGATTACCGGTCTTTTGGTCACAAGACTGGTTCGTCTTCTCAATCTTCCCGACGTAACCGCATATCTGCTTGCAGGTGTGCTTGTCGGCACCTTCTGCCTGGGCGGTGTTTCGCTGGGCGGCTATTATCTTGGCTATAACGAGCACGTTTTTGCAGCGAATGAAACGCTGGACGTGGTGCTCACCGCCGTTTGCAACCTGGCGCTTGGCTTTATCGCATTCGCCATCGGCAGCGAGTTCCGTTGGTCCTCGCTCAAAAAGACCGGTAAGGAAGCAACCGTCATCGGCATTCTGCAGGCAGTGATCGCAACGCTGCTGGTAGATGCTGCGCTGATCGGTCTGCACTTTATCCTGCTGAACGCAACCGGCAAGGACATCCTGCCCCTGCCCGCAGCTATTCTGCTGGGCGCTATCGCATCCGCAACCGCACCTGCCGCAACCTTGATGGTCGTGCGCCAGTATAAGGCAAAGGGACCCTTGACCAGCATTCTGCTGCCCATCGTCGCTTTGGACGACGCTGTCGGTCTTGTGCTGTTTGCGGTTTCCGCAGGTATTGCCAAGGCAATCATCAGCGACGGTGGTATTTCCGTAACCTCCATCATCGTAGAGCCCCTCTTGGAGATCGTGCTGTCCCTGGTGCTGGGTGCCGTGATCGGCTTTGCGCTGACCTTGGCGGAAAATCTGTTCCACTCCAACTCCAACCGTCTGTCCCTCTCTATTGCATTCGTGTTTGTCACGGTTGCAACCGCCATGCTCAAGTTCAACGTGGGCGGCGTGCATATCGGATTTTCCTCTCTGCTGACCTGCATGATGATGGGTACCATCTTCTGCAACTTCAGCCCTTGCTCCGAGGAAATGATGGAGAGAACCGACAAGTGGACCAAACCCTTGTTCATTCTGTTCTTCGTTATCAGCGGTGCTGAGCTTGACCTGTCCGTGTTTGCAAAGCCCATCTTCCTGTTGATCGGTGTGGTTTACATTCTGTTCCGTTCGCTCGGTAAGTATTTCGGTGCACGCGGCAGCTCGATGCTGACGCACAGCGATCACAATATTCAAAAGTACCTGGGTATTACGCTGCTGCCTCAGGCGGGCGTGGCGCTTGGCATGGTCACCATTGTGTGCGCAGACCCCGCACTTGCAAGCGTTGCAACCACGGTACGCTTTGTCATTCTGTTTGCCGTGCTGATCTACGAGGTATTCGGTCCTATGATGACCAAGTGGGCACTGACCAAGGCAGGCGATATTACCGCCAAGCCCGAGGGCAAGACCGCGCGCCGTCATAACGTCGGACATAAGCATCACAAAGAA
>JAGBXH010000388.1 GCA_017629395.1 Clostridia bacterium
CGAGCAAAACGTGGCGCGTTTTCTGGCATCCCACCCCGAATTTGCCGCTGAGGACTTCGCCGTGGGCGACGTTCACAGCGCGGACGGTATGCTGACGCTTCTGCCCGACACGCACGGCACCGACGGGTTCTTTATTGCGAAGCTGCGGAAAATCTGCTAAAATAACGTAGGGGCGATTGAACGAATCGCCCGCGAATTTGAGCGCGTAAACCGTCCATCGGTAGGGGGCAGCGCCCTCGATGCCCCGCCCTACATAACCCAACTCTTTTGCTTTGTGACAATTTCATTGCGCCCGTTCGAGGCGTCGAGGGCGCCGCCCCCTACCATGGTAGGGCGTTTACGGTAAAAAAATCAATAGTCAGAATGGAAAATCATATGGAAAACATTCTCTCCCTGCTCCCCGAGGAGCTTGAAGCCTTGATGGCGCAGCTCGGTGAGCCAAAATACCGCGCGCGTCAGCTCTTTGAGGGGTTGCACAAGGGTCTTGCCCCCGACGAGATCTCCAACGTGGGCAAAAAGACCGTGGCAAAGCTCGCGGAGGTGACCACCTATCACCTGCCCACGGTGCGCCGCAAGTTAGTGTCCGCCATTGACGGCACCATCAAATACCTCTTTGAGCTTGAGGACGGCAACTGCGTGGAATCGGTGGTCATGCACTACAAGCACGGCTCCACCATCTGCATTTCCTCGCAGGTGGGCTGCCGCATGGGCTGCAAATTCTGCGCCTCCACCATTGGCGGCAGAGTGCGCGATCTTAGTCCTGCAGAGCTGATCGGTCAGGTCATTGCCGCACAAAAGGACATCAGCGCGAGCGCCCCCAACGCCCGCATCGGCGGCATCGTCATGATGGGCATCGGCGAGCCGCTCGACAACTTTGACAACGTGGTCAAATTTTTGCGCTTAGTCAACGCTGAGGGCGGCATCTGCATCGGCTACCGCCACATCTCGCTTTCCACCTGCGGTGTGGTTGACAAGATCTACGAGCTTGCAAAGCATGACCTACCCATCACGCTCTCGATCTCCCTGCACGCCTGCGACGATACCACGCGCTCGTCCATCATGCCCATTAACAATAAATGGGGCGTGGACGCGCTGCTCTCGGCATGCAAGGACTACTTTGCTGCCACGGGCAGGCGCATTTCCTTTGAATACACGCTCATTCGCGGCAAAAACGACTCGGTTGCCGCTGCCGAGCAGCTTGCAAACGTACTCAACTCCCGCCTGCGCTCGCGCACGGATACCATGCCCATCCACGTCAACTTAATTCCCGTCAACCCTGTGGAGGAGACCGGATTTGACCGCTCGGATGACAAGGCTGTCAAGGCATTTGCCGCGGCTTTGGAAAAGAAGGGCGTGCGCGCAACGGTGCGCAGAAAGCTGGGCGCGGACATCAACGCCGCTTGCGGACAGCTGCGCCGTGCGGATCAAAAATCGCAATTATAACAAAAGGATCTATCATACATGGAAAACACCAACCGCGGAAGAATCATCAAGGGCGTGGGCGGACTTTATCAAGTACAGCTCCCCGACCAAAATCCCCCCGTTGCCTGCCGTGCAAAGGGGGCTTTTCGCCATGAAAATCTGACTCCCTTGGTGGGCGATATCGTGTCCTTGGAGTTTGACCCCACGGGCGACGCCATGATCTCCGATATCGACGAGCGCAAAAACGCGCTCATTCGCCCCCCGCTATCCAACCTTGATTACATGTTCGTCACGCTTGCCGCCGCCAAGCCCTTACCCGTTTTGGAAACCGTGGACAAGCTGATTTGCATCTTAGAGCACCATCACATCACCCCCGTGATCGTGGTGACAAAATACGATGCAAGCCCCGAGTATGCCGAAGAATTGCGCGCGCTATACGCGGGCGCAGGCTTTGATGCCTTTTGCACCTGCAGCAAGGACGGCTACGGCGTGGACGCCCTGCGCGAATACGTCAAAACTCGCTGCGAGGGCAGCATTTCCGCCTTTGCAGGGGCTTCGGGGGTGGGGAAATCCACACTGCTCAACGCGCTTTTCCCCGCTTTGGAGCTGCAAACGGGTGAGGTCAGCCGCAAGATCGAGCGCGGCAAGCACACCACGCGCACGGTAGAGCTTTTCCGTATGCCCGGCACAGAGCGCGGCTACATAGCCGACACCCCCGGCTTTTCCATGCTGGATTTTGCCCGCTTCAACTTCTTTGGCAAAGAGGATCTCCCCTTGACCATGCGCGAATTCGTGCCGCATCTGGGTAACTGCCGCTTTACAAAGTGCTCCCATACCAAGGAGCAGGGCTGCGCGATCCTGGAAGCCGTTAAGAGAGGCGAAATTGCCAAATCCCGCCACGACAGCTTTGTTGCCATTTATGACGTGCTCAAAAACAAGCACGACTGGGACTAAGGGGGCACCTCAATGAGAGCATTTATTTACGTGGGGGGCGCGATCTTCCCCGAACATATTACCGAAAAGCCCGCGGACGGCGACCTTTGCATTGCCGCGGACGGAGGCTACCAAAACGCCAAAAAGCTCGGCCACCCCGTACACGTAGCCGTGGGCGACTTTGATTCCTTTCCCAAGGAGCGCGTGGACGACGGCATTGAAAAGATTGAGCTGCCTGCCGAGAAGGATCTGACCGACTCGCAGGTCTGCATTGAAACCGCTATCGCGCGAGGCGCGGACGAGATCATTCTCATTGGCGGCCTTTCGGGCAGACTTGACCACACGCTTGCCAACCTTTGCATTCTGGAGGACTTGTACGCGCGCCGCGTCATGGGATATATCACCGACGGCGCAAACCGCGCACGTTTTATCCGCAATTCCGGCGTCATTATCATGCGCAGCAACTTCAAGTACCTCTCCCTGATTGCCGCCGACGACACCTGCAAGGGAGTCAGCATTCAAGGCTGCAAGTACGAGCTTAAAAAGCAGCCCGTGCACCGCAGACTGCAATTTGCCGTTTCCAACGAGATCACGGGCAACTGCGCCATGGTCACGGTCAAAAAAGGCGGACTTTACGTCATTGAATCGCGCGAGGGGTAGCCGTACGGGAATCGAACCGAATTGCCCGAGGGCGATGCATTTATGCGTCTTTCGGCGTGCTTTTACTCGCAAGATTGGTATCTTGCTTCGCAAAA
>JAGBXH010000389.1 GCA_017629395.1 Clostridia bacterium
CCCAAGTCGCCTCCGCAGAGGCGAAACCTTCTCGGCGTTTTTGGTTCTTTTTGCGCCCGCGGTGTCAAAAAGAACGGAAACGATTTTCTCACTTTTCACCCAAACAACCGCTCGTTTTTTACACTGAGTAGCTTTTCTCCGTTCTTTTTGGCAAAATTGCCGCAAAAAGAACCAAAAACGGCGAATATTTCGCGCCTGCGGGCGCGACTCGGGGCTCTGCCCCAAGACCCCGCGAGCCTTTGAAAAGGCTCGAGCGAAACTTTTCATCCTGTAAGACTTGACCGTTTGGTGACGGTTGAGCAAAAACTTTCATCCTATTTAACTTAACTGAAGGATAAAACTATGAACGTACCCGAACTCTACGGCTCACGCGTCTTTAATGACGACGTGATGCGCCAAAAGCTTCCCAAAGACGTCTACAAATCCCTGACCAACACCATCGCTACAGGCGGTGTCATCGATCCCGCTATCGCAGGTACCGTTGCCTCCGCTATGAAGGACTGGGCAATTGAAAAGGGAGCTACCCACTTCACCCATTGGTTTCAGCCCCTCTCGGGCGTGACCGCAGAAAAGCACGATGCCTTTATCTCTCCGCTTGGCGATAAGGTCATCATGGAATTTTCGGGCAAGGAGCTGATCAAGGGTGAGTCCGATGCCTCCTCCTTCCCCTCTGGCGGCTTGCGTGCTACCTTTGAGGCAAGAGGTTATACCGCGTGGGACCCCGCATCCTATGCCTTCGTCAAGGACGGCACGCTGTACATTCCCACCGCCTTTTGCTCCTACACGGGCGAGGCTCTGGACACCAAAACCCCGCTTTTGCGCTCTATGGACGCACTCAATACGCAGGGGCTTCGTATCCTGCGTCTGTTTGGCGACAATACCACCACCCGCGTCTGCGCAACAGTCGGTGCGGAGCAGGAATATTTCCTTGTCAATAAAAAGTATTTTGACCGCAGAAAGGACCTCTCCTATTGCGGCAGAACGCTGTTCGGTGCACCCGCACCCAAGGGTCAGGAGATGGAGGATCACTATTTCGGGCCTTTGAAAACCGCCGTTTCCGCCTTCATGTCGGAGCTGGACAGAGAGCTGTGGGCACTTGGCATCAACGCCAAGACCAAGCATAACGAGGCAGCCCCCTCTCAGCACGAGCTCGCTCCCATCTATACCACCGCAAACGTAGCGGTAGACCAGAATATGCTGACGATGGAGTATATGAAAAAGGTCGCAGAGCGTCACAGCCTTGTCTGCCTTTTGCATGAAAAGCCCTATGCGGGCGTCAGCGGCTCGGGTAAGCACAATAACTGGGCACTTGCAACGGATACGGGCAAAAATCTGACCGATCCCGGCAAAAAGCCCGGCGAAAATATGCAATTTTTGCTGATTTTGGCAGCCGTTTTGCAGGCTGTGGACGATTATCAGGGACTTTTACGTCTTTCCATCGCCACCGCAGGCAACGATTCGCGTCTTGGCGCGGACGAAGCACCGCCCGCCATTATCTCGATCTTTGTGGGCGAGGAGCTGGAGCGCATCATAAAATCCATCATTCACGGACAAGCATATGCGGGCGCAAGTCGCGCAACCATGAATTTGGGCGTTCCCTCCATTCCCACCTTCCGCAGAGATACCACCGACCGCAACCGTACCTCTCCCTTTGCCTTTACGGGAAAGAAATTCGAGTTCCGTATGCCGGGTGCTGCGCAAAATATCGCCATGCCCAACATCGTGCTCAATACCGCCGTGGCAAAGAGCTTTTGTGAGTATGCGGACAGACTTGAAAACGCTGCGGACTTTCACGCAGAGCTGCATGAGCTGTTGCGCGAGGTGTTTACCAAGCATGAGCGCATTCTGTTCAGCGGCAACGGTTATTCCCGCGAATGGGAAATTGAGGCAGAAAGCCGCGGACTTTGCAATTATCGCCGCTCGGTGGACGTGTATCCGCACATGACCGACGACGAAAACGTAGCGCTTTTTGAAAAATTCGGCGTTATGAACCGAACGGAGCTGGAGTCCAGACAGGATATTCTGCTGGAAAATTACGCCAAGATCATCAATATCGAGGCGCAGACCATGATCGTGATGGCGTCACGCGAGTATATTCCCGCCGTGGAGGAATATATGTGCCGCCTTGCCACCACCGCAAATCAAAAGCGCGAGGTGCTTGGTCCCGGCTCGATCGGCGTGGAAAAGGACGTTTTATCCAAGCTCAGCACGTATAACGAGCAGGCATATGCCGCGCTGGAGGCATTGAAAAAGGCAGATAAGGACGCCATTGCGCAGGGCGATCACCTTGCCGTCGCGCGCGCCTTTGCAGATCGCGTCGTGCCCGCCATGCAGGCGCTGCGCGCACCCGTGGATGCCATGGAAACGCTCATGCCCTCCGCGCTCTGGCCCGTTCCCACCTACGGTGAAATGACCTATAAGCAGTAAAAACTCTACATTATTACATAGGTATCAGAAAAGCTTGATTTGTAAGCTTGCATCTCACGATCAGCCGTCGCAAATGCGACGGCTGATCGTTTACTCCACTTAGTAAATTGGCACAAAAAATAAAAAATGTTTTTATATATTCCGCCAATTTTGCTATGTTGCAGCTGATTATTCGAAAAAAGTAATTGCAATTTCGGCATAAATATGGTAATATAAGAATGACACTTTGAGTCCGAAAAAATTATAATGAAAGGAAAAGCACATCATGAAAAAGTTACTCGTTTTGTTGGCACTTTGCATGGTTCTCGCAGTAATGTTCGTGGCTTGCCAAGAGCCTGAAACTCCTGTAGAAGACACCACCGCAGGTACCACCGAAGCTCCCACCACGGATGCTCCTACCGAAGCACCCACCACGCAGGCTCCCACTACTGAAGAGCCTACCACCGAAGAGCCTACCACTGAAACTCAGGCTCCCACCACCGACACCGAATCCGAGACCGAGCCCCCCGTGGTAATCGATCCCGTTAAGGTTGGTATGTCCTTCGACCAGCTCTACACCGGCAACGGTCCCGCTACCGCAGGTGAAGAGAACTTCTTCACTCCCGGTCAGTCCGGTTCTTGGGACGGCAAGGCTGTTATCGAAGACTACAACGTTCAGTACGTAACCGTTTGGGGTTGGGTTGCATTCTTTGCTGAAACTCCCGGCACCTTCGGCTATCAGATCGGCGATGCTGATCCCGTATTCGACGCTGCATTCTCCGTTGAGGCTGAACAGCCCGTTGTTGACGCTGCTGTTGCCGCAGGCGGTAAGAGCGCTGCAAGAATGCACATCTCTATCCCCGTTGAGTACCTCGCAGGCGAAGAGATCGTAATCAAGGCTCTCGCTAAGGATGCTGTTGGCACCGTTGAGACTCTTGTTGAGTTCAAGCTCACCAAGCCCGTTAACCCCAACGCTCCCGCTTTCGTTCTGAATGCAGACACTATCGCTGCAGGTTCTACCAGCGGTGAGGTTGCTTCCGTTACCTCTAACGGCACTTACGCTACTCTCGTTGGCGCAAACGATGGCCCTCACGGTGACGCTTGGATCATGGTGCAGAACGCTCCCATTCAGGGCGCACAGTACGTAGTAATCAAGTACCGCACCACCGTAGACCGCGACGGTCAGATCTTTATTGGCTCTCAGGGTGGCCCCTCCGGCTCCGGCGACTGCCCCATGATCGACTACACCTCTGACGGCAACTGGCAGCTTGCTATCGTTGACCTTGCTCAGGAGTCCATTACCTCCGTTAACAAGGAAACCTATGAGATTGCTTACCTGCGTTACGACTTCTTTACCAACGGTAAGGATGACGCTACCATTGAAGTAGGTTACATTGCTGCATTCAACTCCATTGAGGCTGCTCTTGCTTACGATGCTAAGCTGGCAGGCATCTATCGCGACGTTCCTTATCACGAAGACGTAACTGTTGACCTCGGTGTTCGCACCTCCGGCGGTCCCTTCAGCAACCAGAAGACCTTCGGTCAGAAGCTGCCCCTGGGTGAGACCTTCCTGAAGCAGATCACTGTTAAGAACATGGCTACTTACTCCGACGGTAACACCAACACCTGGTCTGTTAAGATCTGGGCTTGGAATACCGACTATGCAACCACTGTTGCAGGCACTCCTCTGTACGTTGTAACCGGTGAGAACCACCAGGATAACCAGGACTTCGTCGTTGACGTTCCTGCTAAGCTGCTCATTACCGGCGACGTTTACTATGAAATCGAATATCTGACCGGTTCTGCACAGTTCACCGGTTGGGCTGCTGACGCTATCCTCGTTGAGGGCGTTGAAACCTACGTTGCTGGCCAGTTTGCTGAAGGCACCTACGCTTCCTCCGTTGTTGTAGGCGTTGAGGCTGAGGCTCCCGTAGAAAAGCCCGAGAACGGTTCTCTTGAGCTTCCCCTGACTGTTGGTGAGACTCTGACTGCTGTTGAAGGTCTTGAAGAAGGCGCTGCTACCGACGTTCAGTACTACACCACCGGTGTTGTAACCGAGATCGGTTCTACCGGCAGCTACTACAAGAACGTTTACTTCACCGACGGTGAAAACACCATGCTGATCTACACTCTGAATCCCATGGAAGGTATGGGCACTCTGAGAGTTGGCGACACCATCACTGTTTACGGTTACATCAAGAACTACAGCGGTACCATTGAGTTCGCTTCCAAGTACGTTGATGACGCTCAGGTTTACGTTTACATCGTAGCTCACGAGGCTGCTCCCGTTGAGAACTACAACGTTCCCATGGATCAGTGGGCAGTTACCGGCCACGCACCTGGCATCACCAACAAGGATAAGGAAGGCCACGGTCCTATGGTTGCTGCAGGCGGCATCGACAATGGCGCACTTCTGCACCAGGGTTACGTTGGCGTAGGCGAAATCGATCTGTCCCTGTACAGCAAGGTTGTTATTTCCTACGGTATTGATAACTCTCAGGTTACCATTGACAAGTACAATGCTAACGCTAACAACCGTGTTATCCTGACCTCTGCTGATCAGGCTATGACCATGTCCCCCACCGATGATGTTATCATCGCATCCAACACCTACACTCTGCAGGGCTGGAAGCTGGTTACTGTTGAGATCGATCTGACTGAAGTTGATTACGCAGGTCCCGTATTCCTGACTTGGGATACTCTGGGCGGCACCTTCATGCTGATCGGCGCTATCGAGTTCGTTGCTTAATTTACATCGAACCAAATAGTGTAAAATCAAACAAATTTGGGCTCTCCTTCGGGAGAGCCCTTTTTGTGCGCAATTTTATATACATTTGTAGGGGCGACTGAACGAATCGCCCGCATGATATAAATAATAGGGGAGCATATGGAATGCTCCCCTACGGGTTTATGAGAGAATATTATTCTTCAACCGTATCTTCGGTTTCGGTCATTTCAGTATCTTGCTCCAAGGTCAAAATTTCATCCTCTGCGGGCAAATTTTCAACGGGAGCAACACTTTCATCGTTTTCTGCCTCTACGATGGCGTCTTCAATTTCGTCTTGTCTTGCAAGCTTTGTGAAGTTCACGATCTTCTGCCCCTCGGCAAGGCGCATCACGCGTACACCGCCCGCACCTCTGGAATAGGTGGGAATGTTTGCTGCGCTGGTACGGATCATAGTACCTGCATCGGTAATGATCATGACGTCGTCGTTATCGTCCACGATATTGATACCGGACAGCAAGCCCGTCTTATCCGAGAGCGCATGGCAGGTCACACCGTGACCGCCGCGGTGCTTCATCTGACGGAAATCGTCAAAATCAGTACGCTTGCCGTAGCCGTTTTCGGTAATGGTAATGAGCGATTTGCCCTCGGTCACGGTTGCAACGCCCACAACGTAGTCGTCGTCACGCAGCTTGATACCGCGCACACCTGCAGCCGTTCTGCCCATGGGACGCACGCTTTCGTCGTCCACGGTAAATCTGACCGCACTGCCGTTTCTGGTTGCGATCATAAGGTCGGTGGGGTAGCCGTAGGTGTGGGTTACGAA
>JAGBXH010000390.1 GCA_017629395.1 Clostridia bacterium
GAACCAAGTTGGTTTTGACAAGCAGATTTTCCCGATCCCTTCATCTTTCCCCTTGGACATATCGCCTATATGCCCTGCGGGAAAAGCTTTTGGGATAGAAAAAATCTGCTGCGTCAAAACTGCTCGCACCCGAGGGCGAATACATTTTTGATGGATTTTGGTGAGATTTTGCGAAGCAAGATACCAATCTTGCGAGTAAAAGCACGCCGAAAGACGCATAAATGCATCGCCCTCGGGCAATTCGGTTCGACTCCCGTGCGGCTAGCCGCACGGGAATCGAACCAAGTTGGTTTTGACAAGCAGATTTTCCCGATCCCTTCATCTTTCCGGCTACACATAATCATACCATAAAAAGCCCCGTATGTCAAGGATACGGGATAAAAAAGAAAACTCCGCGCTACCTTGCGCGGAGTTTTTCTTTCTTGGTTGTTTTAAGCCAAGGTGTACCAGTTGATCAGCACGTACATTGCGACAACGATCACAACGAACAGAGCAGAACCGATAATGGTCAGCTTAGAGAACAGCTTATCCATGCTATTGCCCTTGGTCTTGCCAAAGAAGGTGTCAGCACCGCCGGCAATTGCACCGGACAGCTTGTGATCCTTCGAGGACTGCATCAGAACTGCAATAACCAGACCGATGGAGAGCAGGATCAGAACGATCGCCAAAGCGAAAACAACGCCGCCGACAACCTCAGCACCTGCAGGGTTTGCCGTCTTCCAACCGCTGATAGCTACCAAAAAATCTTTCATCTGTATATATCCTCCGTTTCAAATCATCTCACGATGCGGGAATATCCCGTGTCTTTCGACTGTCATACTACGGTATTATATCACACTTCAAAATAAAATGCAATAGGATTACGGAAAATTTTTATAAAAAATCGCATCTTTTCAAAAAAAACGTGATACATTTGCAAAGAGTTGGCAAATCTGCCCAATTCCACTTGCCTTTTTTGTATTTTTATGGTACAATCATACTATCAAGATGAAAGCGCATTCCCCTTCCCCATGATGAAAGGAGATCAAAAATGAAAAAAACGCTTTGTTTTTTACTCTCGGCAATGCTGCTTATGTGCTTCGGCACAGCACTTGCCGCGTATGCCCGAGAGCAGGACGCTGCCGAGCAGTACCCCTGCACCTTTGCTTACGACTTCACGGAGCAGATTTCTGACGTCAAAGCACACTTTGGGCTCAACGAGCTGATGATGGTGGAGGTTTCGCCTGCCGCGACAGACGGCTACGTGACCTTTACCGCTACGGGTGACGACCCTTATTTCAAATTCGGTGATGCACACGCCCCCAAGGGTACGGGCACAGACCTTGCTTGGGTAGTGATCAAATACCGCACTACCGCCAAGATCGGCAAGGGTGAATTTTTCACCAACCGCTCGGGCGGCGCGCATTGGGGTGACGCGGGTACGCACATAGATTGGAGCTATAAGCCCGACGGAGAGTGGCACGCAGTTGTCATTGACTGCTCCTCGGCATGGGGCAAGGCAGCAAATGAAACGCTGTACGCCTTCCGATTTGATCCGCTTGCTTCCGGTGCCAAGGCGGGCGACAGCATTGACGTTGCCTTTATCCGCTTTTATGCAAACGAGAGCGACGCGCGTGCCTTTGCAGCCGAGGTGGATCCCACCCTTAAGCCCAAGGTCACCACGTATAAAATTGATTTCGTTGTAGAGGGCAAGGTCATCTACTCCACCACCTACACCGACGACGGCGCGCCCTTCTTCGAGCCGGGTGTGCCGCAGCTGCCGGGCAAGAGCGGCGCATGGGAGCCTTATTCGCTTGACAAGGGCGGCGACCTTGTGGTCCATGCCATTTATACCGATAACCAAACAGAGCCCGCTCTCCCCGAGATCGAGCCCATCACGCAGCCCGAGCAGACCACGCAAGCAGAAACGCAGCCCACAGAGCAGCCCAAGAGCGGTTGCTCGGGTGCGCTCCTGTCGGTTTTGCCCTTGGCTTTGCTGTGTGCCCTGCCCTGCTTGCGCACAAGAAAGGAGGATGCCGTATGAAACGCACACTGATCCCGATTTTTAGCATGGTCCTGCTTTTGTGTATGCTGGGCCCCCTGCTGCTTTCCCGTCAAGTCGACAACGATCCCCCCGAGCAGACCC
>JAGBXH010000391.1 GCA_017629395.1 Clostridia bacterium
GACGACGCGGTTGGAAAGGGGCTTGAGAGTCATAATTGGTGTTCCTCCTTATGCTTGCGGCAAAAGCCGCCTAAATGATACAATGTAGAAATTTGATGCATTTTGCAGATGCATCTCGGATTTTAGCACTCTTTCGCCAAGAGTGCCAAACCACAGTACATATTGTACACCAATTTCCAAAAATATCAACCCCTTGCGCCCATAATTCACATATAATTAACAAACTAATGGAGCCCCCCACCGTAAGGGACAATGTCATTCAGTTAAGAAAGTATTACAGCAATGGGTGAATAAATGAAGCAGATACGCGAGATAAAGGCGTCCGTTTCTCTCTCATGCCCGTTATATGATTTTCTTAACTTATTGACATTGCCGCAAGGGGAGACCGTGCAGCGGTGGTGGGAGTTGGTTGTCTGCCCAAAAATCATAATTGCTATCACAAATTGATAATAACTTATTTTCTCGCATATATTGCATCATATGAGAGGTGAGTGTATGATAGAATGGATCAATGCCAATCTGCTCTGTATCGGCGTGCCGTGTGCGCTGGTGCTGACGGGCTTGTTTTTTACCTTGCGCACAGGTCTTACCTGCGCGGCACACCCCAAGAGAATGCTGCGCGGCATGCTGCAGGGATCAGAGAGCGGCACTTCGCCCCTGCGCGCCTTGACGCTTGCCTTGGCGGGTACGTTGGGGGTGGGGAACTTGGTAGGGGTGGCGTCTGCTATTTGGTACGGAGGCGCAGGCGCGGTATTCTGGATGTGGGTAAGCGCCTTTGTCGCCATGGCACTCAAATATGCCGAGGTGGTGCTTGCCGTGTCGCACAGACGCACCGATGCCAAGGGGAATTACAGCGGCGGTGCGATGTATTATATTTTGGATTGCTTTCGCTCTCGTGGCTGTGCAGGGCTCGGTAAGCTCTTGGCAGCCGTCTTTGCCGCGCTTTGCGTGCTGGATGGGCTTTCGATGGGCTGCGTCATCCAGACCAACGCCATAGGCGGTGTGTTTCAGGGCATCTGCGGTATCCCACCGCTTTTGACGGGGGCTCTTTTGTGCATTGCCACTTTGGTGATTATGCTTGGCGGCTCTGCGCGCATTATGAAAGCGACCGATTTTCTCGTGCCCCTCATGACGGGGGGCTTTGCGCTGCTGAGCATTGCGGTGCTTGTGCTGCGCGCACCGCAGATCCCGTCGGCGCTGCGCAGTATTTTGGGAGCTGTGACCGATCTGCGCGCTCTTTTGGGCGGTGCGGGCGGCTTTGCCGTGGCAAGGGCATTGCGCTACGGCACGATGCGCGGGCTTGTTTCCAACGAAGCAGGCTGCGGCACAGCCCCGATCGCGCACGCCTGCGCTAACACCGACCACCCTGCCAAACAGGGCTTCTGGGGCATTTTTGAGGTGTTTGCGGACACCTTGGTGCTGTGCAGCATGACCGCGCTTGTGATCTTAGTCAGCTACGACAAGGTGATGATGTACGGCGATAATTCCATCATGATGACCGTGCGCGCCTACACGTGCGTGCTGGGAGATTGGTCGGGCTATTTTCTGTGCGCCATGGTGCTGTTTTTCGGCTTTGCCACCGTGGTGTGTTGGGGGCATTACGCGCTGGAGGCGTTGTCATACCTGACGGAGAGCAGGGGAGTGCGCGCAGGATTTATCTGCCTTTTCTCCCTTGGCGCGGCGGTGGGAACTATGACGTCCCCCACCGCGCTTTGGCAGGTTGCCGATCTTGCCATAGGCACCATGACCCTGATCAATCTTGCGGTGCTTTTACTGATGCAGGGCGAGGTGCGAAGGTGGACGGTTGATTATTTTTCGCGTTAGCTGTACATATTGTTTGCGTTCATATAAGAGTACAGCATCTCACCGTGCTGCTGCTCCTCGGCTTGAATGTGGCTGAGCATCTTGCGTGCCTCGGGATAGGTGAATTCAAACACGCAGGTGTTGTAAAGCGCGGACGCGTGCTTTTCGGTGGCAAGCAGATCCTTGCACAAAAATGCATCGGCATCCTTGTCTGCAGGGCTTGCGTACTGCGCTGCAACACAGTTCGACTTATCGGGCGCGGGGATCTGCGAGGGAACTGCGCCAAGGCTGCCGCCCTGCATTTGATTGAGCGTTTTCAGGTGCTCTTGCTCAGTACTCGCAATGCCGGAAAATAAAGCCTTGAGCTCGGGGGCTTTTGCCTCGTTTGCATATTTCTGATACTTGGCAGCGCACAGCTGCTCCTCTCCGATCATGTCCTTGAGCAAGCTTGATTCCTTGGGTGTAAGTGTCATAATAAACCTCCACATTATATATTTGGGTACACGGAAATTGTTGACATCAAAGGAGAGGCTTATTCACGCAGGCTTTGCTCAAAACAAAAGAGCCGACGCTCCGTCGGCTCTTTCCTTATATTAAAATAACTTTTTCCCAAGAATCTTGGCGCTCTTGACCAGCGGTCTGAACGTGATCCACTCACCGCTGCCGGGGCAAAGGCGGTAACGACCCAGCAGGCACAGAATGTACCAAGCCGCCGTCGTACCGGTATCTTCGTCACCGGGGAAGCCCTTTTCGGTGGGATGGAAGGCTTCTTCGGTTAGTTTTTTGACCCAATACTCGGTCTTTTCAACCTCTCCCAGTGCTGCGTAAAGGAAGGGAAGATGGAAGGAGGGCTGATTGGAGATCGCCATCTGCCCAAAGTCCACCAACGCCATTTCGGTCATTTCGTGGATCTCAAAGCCGTATCCCATGACGCGGTAGCGCGGCGGTGTGGCAAACAGCTCGTCCAGCTTTCGGATCAAGGCATCCTTGCCGCCGTAAAGCGCGGCAAGCCCTTGTACGTCATGCGGCACGGCAAAGGAGTTTTGCCATGCGCTGCCCTCGGTGTACTCACCGCCCCAGGTGCAGGGATCAAACTCTGCAGCCATGTTGCCGTGCACGTCCTTGCCGCGCATAAAGCCGCTTACGGGGTCAAACAAATGTTGATAATACGTTGCGCGCTTGTCGTATTCTGCGGTAATTTCGGGTTTGCCAAGCACCTCTGCCACGCGGGCAATGCACCAGTCGCCGTACGCAAAATCCTGCGTCAGATTGACCGATTCGCGGTGCTGCTCGCGCGGTACGTAGCCGTATTGGATATACGCCAGCGCACCGTTGCGCCCGTATCGGGGCTGTGCTGCCTCGTGGTTGGCATGGTAGAGCATACCGTCCAAAGCGGACTCCCAAACCTTGCGCGTGCCAATGCCCTCGACAACTGCCTCGGCAATGACGGCGTCGATCAGGGTGCTGGGCATGCAGCCCACCTCGCCCATGGCGGTGCATCGGGGCAGCCAGCTGCC
>JAGBXH010000049.1 GCA_017629395.1 Clostridia bacterium
CGTCCCGCCCATGCACGAATATCTGCAGGCGCGCACCGAGGCGATTGCCAAGCCGCCCCATCACAAGGCAAAGAAGTGCATATTCGGCGTGGTGTGTGCCGTTTTGGAAACGCTGCTGATCGGCGTCATTGCCTGCTTTGCGGTGTTCGTCCCCTCTTGCTTTATCGTCGCGAATATGTCGTTCTTTTCCCCGATCACCACGCTGCTGCTCTCACCCGTTGTTGCCGCGCTTTTGGTGCTTGGCGCGATCACGCTGCTCCTCTGCCCTATCCCTCCGCTGGCTAATTTCTTTGCTACGCTGATCCGATTGCTGTATGCCGTCAGCACACCGTATCTGGAAAAGATCTCCGACATAGACGGCGCGGTGCTTCCCTTGACACACACCACCGTGCAGGTGCTCGGCATTGTCCTTTGTGCTGCGGCATTTATTTTACTGATACTTGCTCTCAAGCGCAAATGGCTGCTTTCTCTGCCGCCCGCGCTGCTGGTCATTTCCCTATGTATTTTCTTCCCCGTCAACGCCTCTCTCTCACCGCGCACGCTGCACGCTGCTTATACGCACCCATCCTCGATCTCGGAGGGACTTGTCTGCGCGGACGGCTACCGCGCATACCTCTGTGACCTTTCCTCGGGCACGGGCACTGCCATGCAAGCCGCCATGCACGCAGCGCAAAATCTGCACGCTACCGAAGTGGGTGCGATCCTTCTGACCGATTGCCGCACGCAGCACGCATCCATGCTGACAAATCTGTTTACCGACTATAAAACCGACCGCGTCTATCTGCCGCGCACCAATGACGCAGAAATGCTCGACACACAGGCACGCATCCTTGAAGTTGCCCGCTTGCACGGCGTGGAGGTCGTGTTTTACGAGTACGGCGATGCCGTGGAGTGGTATGACGGCACAACCCTCACGGTGCACCGTCAGGATCTCGCCCGCTCGACGCAGCCCGTGCTGGTAATCACACTCCAAAAGGGCGATGCGCAGATCTGCATGCTGGGCGCGACAGCCGAGCACACGGCACTGGCAAAACAGGCAGCAGACGCACTTGCGGCTGCGGACACCGCCATCTGCATGGAACGTGGACCCAAGCCAAGGCTGACTTTCTCGCTGGAAGAGGTGCGCAACGGTGAGGTGATCTTTGCTTCGCGCGCTCTTGCGTCCTATTGTGATCCCGACAGTCTTGACGGCGTGCACAAAATGACGGTCGATCCCGAAATTGCGTATTTTTCTATTGCAACAAAGCAGGAAAAGTGATATAATGTAGCTACTACATGAAAGGTATGAAACTATGAAAGGCTTAAAAACCGTTTACATATGCGAGGAATGCTCCTACCGCTCCCCCAAATGGATGGGCAAGTGCCCCTCCTGCGGTGCGTGGAACACCTTTATTGAGGACGTGATTGACACCTCCTCGGGCGCGGATGACGCTGCGCAAAAGCGCAATGCCGCACTCTCCATGGGCGGTGACCACCACGCGCTGCGCTTTGATCAGCTATCCTTACCCAACCACATCCGCTACAATACGGGACTTTGCGAGCTTGACCGCGTGCTTGGCGGTGGCTTGGTGCTTGGCGAGGTGGTGCTGCTTTCGGGTGAGCCCGGTATCGGTAAATCCACGCTGCTTTTGCAGATTTCCGAAGCACTTGGGCAAAACCGCAAGGTGCTGTACGTGTCGGGCGAGGAATCGGGCGGTCAGCTCAAGCTGCGCGCCGACAGACTTGGGGTCAAGAGCGAAAATCTCTACGTGCTGACCGAAACCAACATTGACAGCATTCTGCGTGAATGCGACAAGCTCTCCCCCGATATTCTGATCGTGGACTCGATCCAGACCGTATGGTCGGACAAGATCAGCTCTGCGCCCGGCATCATTGCGCAGGTGCGCGAGAATGCCATGGCGTTTATCGGCAAGGCAAAGAGCCAGGGCGTGTCGGTGTTCCTTGTCGGTCACGTCAACAAGGAAGGCAGCATTGCAGGGCCTAAGATAC
>JAGBXH010000392.1 GCA_017629395.1 Clostridia bacterium
GCAGTTAACCCGAACGATGAAAGATACAAGGACATGATCGGCAAGATGCTGATTCTCCCCTTGGTTGGCAGAGAAATCCCCGTGATCGCCGATGACTACGTTGAGGCTGATTTCGGTACCGGCTGCGTAAAGATCACCCCTGCGCACGACCCCAACGACTTTGAGGTTGGTGCACGCCATAATCTGCCCGTCATCAACGTTATGACCGACGACGCCAAGATCACCGAGGACTATCCCGCTTACGCAGGTATGGATCGCTTTGTGGCAAGAAAGCAGATCGTCAAGGATCTGGAAGAGGGCGGCTTCTTAATTAAGGTAGATAACTACGCGCACAACGTCGGCACCTGCTATCGCTGCGGCTCTACCATTGAGCCCCGCGTTTCTCTGCAGTGGTTCGTTAAGATGGAGCCCCTTGCAAAGCCCGCGATCGACGCAGTACGCAATCAGGACATTCGTTTCGTTCCCGAAAGATTTGAAAAGAACTACTTCCATTGGATGGAAAACATCCGCGACTGGTGCATTTCCCGTCAGCTTTGGTGGGGTCACCGCATTCCCGCGTTCTACTGCGACGATTGCGGCGAGACCGTCGTCACCAAGGATGCGTCTGCCGTTTGCCCCAAGTGCGGCAAGGCAATGCGTCAGGACCCCGATACGCTGGACACCTGGTTCTCCTCCGCGCTCTGGCCCTTCTCTACCCTTGGCTGGCCCGAGGAGACCGAGGATCTCAAGTATTTCTATCCTACCAACACGCTGGTTACCGGCTACGATATCATCACTTTCTGGGTCTCCAGAATGATCTTCTCCGCGCTGGCATATACCGATCAGGCTCCCTTCGATACCGTGCTGATTCACGGTCTGGTGCGTGACGCACAGGGCAGAAAGATGTCCAAGTCCTTGGGCAACGGCATTGATCCGCTGGAGATCATCGACAAGTACGGCGCTGACGCGCTGAGATTTGCGCTGGCTACCGGTAACTCCCCCGGAAACGACATGCGCTTCTCGGATGAAAAGATCGAGGCTGCACGTAACTTTGCAAACAAGCTGTGGAACGCATCCAGATTCGTTCGTATGAATCTTACAATTGATTCCGTCAAGCTGCCTGCCGAGGAAGCTCTTGCAACCGAGGACAAGTGGATTCTGACCGAGCTGCATAAGACGGTTGAGGGCGTGCGCGCAAACCTTGACAAGTACGAGCTGGGCATCGCGCTCTCCATGCTTTACGATTTCATCTGGGATATCTTCTGCGACTGGTACATCGAGCTTGCCAAGACCAGACTTTCCGACAAGGAAAACGCAGGCAACGAGGTCTGCCAGAACGTCATTGCATACGTACTGATCCAGACGCTCAAGCTGCTGCATCCCTTCATGCCCTTTATCACCGAAGAGATCTATCAGTCCCTGCCCCATGATTGCGAAAGCATCATGATCGCAGAGTTCCCCGATGCTGCCACAACTCCCGCTTTCGCTAAGGAATCCGAGGATATGGCACGCGTCATAGATGCTATCCGCGCAATTCGTGCCCGCCGTGCTGAAATGAACGTTGCTCCCTCCCGTAAGGCAAAGGTATATATCGCGACCAAGCATGATGCTTGCTTTACCGCTGCCGCAGGCTTCTTTGCAAGACTTGCATCCGCTTCCGAGGTCATCGTAGCAGACGCATTTGACGCAGAAACCGTTTCGGGCGACAACGCAGTACAGATCATCACCGACTCCGCTGCCATCTTCCTGCCTATGGCTGATATCATCGACTTTGAAAAGGAAAAGGCAAGACTTGCCGCCGAGCAGAAGAAGCTGGAGGACGAGATCTCTCGTATTGAGAAGAAGCTCTCCAACCAGGGCTTTGTTTCCAAAGCTCCCGCCGCTGTCGTCGAGGGCGAGAAGGCTAAGATGGAAAAGTACCGTGAAAACCTCGCAGGTGTCGTAGCGGCACTTGCAAAGCTGGGCTGATCCGCAAGGCAATCCCAATAAAAAAACATCCGCCAACGGCTTGTGCCGTTGGCGGATATTTTTATACTTGGGTTTCTACCGTAAAGGTGATGCTCTTGGCACCGCTGTCGATGAGCACGTACTCATCCGTCCAGTTTGCACCGCCCGTGACAAAGTTTCCGGGGCCGCAAGCGCCTGCGATCGCGGGCAGCTGGTGAAGCGGTCCGAACACGTTCTTGCGCGTGCCGACCACGCAAAGGTCAATGCTCTGCCCTGCCTTGACAGCCTCGGTCACGTCTGCCTTGTAAGGATCCCAGCCCACGACCTGCGTGCCGCTCTCGGTGATCACCTTGAAGCAGCCGCCCGTGAACTTGGTGCTCAGCATAACGCGGTCACCCTCGCCGACCTCAAGTCCTGCGTACATTTCGGGCAGGATGCGGTAGGTCATGCTGCCGGTATAGAACGGCAGCGCGTAATTCGCGTAGTTGCCAAGACCCATCTGCGCAGGAGGCGCTACCAGCGTGCGCGTGTTGGTCTCGGACAGCGCCACGCCAAAGTCGCCGATCAGGTAGATCGCCTCGATATTGGTGGTGCGCATGAAGTTGACCTTAATGGTCACGACGTTGCGACCAAGCTTGAGTGCCCCCTCGGGCACGTACATCTTCTTGAAGCAATCATCCACCCAGAAGTCGTTGATGTCCTTATTTTCAAGCGCAATGCCGTTGATATAGTAGGCGTTGGTCTCGGGTCTTTCACCTGCCAGGGCTACCGTGCCACGGGGCAGCTCATCAATAAAGAATTCGTATTCCAGCTCGATCTCGCCGTACTTCTGCTTGTGGTGCAGCTTGGCAAACCAAGGCTGCAGCATCTCACCGCCGCGGCGCTCAATGCCCACAGCACCGCGCACCTGCGCATCAATGCGCAGAGCCTCGGCAGGCTCGCTCCAATCCTTATCCGCCCATCTCCAGCGGCAATAGTCCAGCACGCAGACGTTTTGCTCGTCAAGCAGAGGCTCGAAATCTGCCTCGTCGATCTCCAATCCTGTCTTGACGGCATATGCGGACTGCATGGGCAGCTGCTCGCGCGCATTTGTCAACACAAAGCAGCGCGCGCCGGCAGCATCGATATCAAAGCCGATCTCTGCCATGCCGTCCTTCCAGTTTACCTTTGCGTTATAACGGTTTCCGCTCTCAAGGTCCCATTCCTCCACGCTCATACCCGCGGGCACTGCAAGCTGCATAGTCAAGCCGCGTCTGCCGTTTTCGCGATCGGTGTTAAGCACCACGGCAGCCACGCTGCCCTCGCCGTCCACGTCGCGGCGCACCTGTACGAATACGGCACGCTCAGCGCCACCCTCGGCATTGCGGATATCCACAAAGCTCTGCGAGCCCGCACGAATAGCGGACAGAATTTCCTTTTCATCAAAGCCCACGCGGCAGCAGCTCTCTGCAAGCTGTGCAGGGGCATCGGATGCCAGCGCATCCACGTATGCAGGCAGCTCGCCTGCGAAAATGACCTGTCCGCCCGCCTCGGAGAACGCCTTGAGGATCTCCAGTGTGGTGGGTCGGATGGTCAGCATATTGGTCACCAGCACGGTGCGGTAAGTAGCCTCTCCGATCTTTAAGAGTACCTTGCCCTGCGCATCGGTTGTAAGCGACCACTTGTCGCGCATGATCTGCTCTTCGCCATAGTCAAAGTCCACGTGATTGTCGGTCAGCATATGGAAGAGCTGCTGATATCTCTGCTCGTAAGGTCCAACGTCGGGGGACGCATTCATGATCCAGCGCGCCCAGCCCAGATATGCCTGACACCACAAGGATTCCACGGGATTGAGCACGAGCACGTCGCAATCCGGCTTACCTGCGGACAGCACCACACCCATGCGGGCAAAGTGATCCTCTACAGCGGCATAATCCTTATACCACGGGGATTGATGCAGGATGGATGCGGGATAATCGCGCTTGCTCTCTCCCTCCATGGTATACCAGGAAAGGTGCTGACAGCGCAGATTGATGCCGAAGAGCGCCTGCCAGTCGCCCACAGCCTTGTGCGACTTGAAGTCAAACTGCCAGCCCGTGCATCCGTACAGCTCGGAAAGCAGCCACTTTTTGTCAAGCTGTCTTGCAGCGCTTGCAAGCTGCTTGACGATCCAGTAGCAGCGGTTATGCTCGGTCAGCACGTCCACACCGGGATATCCCATATGCTCGTAAAAACGCATCAGCGAGCCGTGCGGCACGGTCTGATTCATCAAGGAGTCCTCGTGCAGCACGTGTCCCGTAAACTCAATGCCGTTGGCTTTGCACCACTGGTTAATGGGCATTGCAAAGCGTTCAAGGAACAGATTGTCCGCAAGGTCAATGTAATGCAGCTTGACGGGAGCGACCTGTGCGCCTTTGTATCTGTAGAACAGCTCGGGCAGAATGGGACGTGCGTCATAGCCGTATCTCTTCTCGAATTCCTCAAAAATATCATCCGTCCATGCGGTAGCGCAGGACTTGACGCCGTCCACCTCGCGAAGATTGTCAAAGCAATGACCGCGGTGGGGTTCATCGGTAAAGATACCCTTGATCGACTTGCCAAGGCGATCGCCGCAGCGACGCTTGTACTCCTCGTGCGTCATGTCAATAAACTTATAAACCGCCTTATACGACATGGTGTCGATATAGGTAGTACCGTTATAGTTGGAGTTGGGGGCATCCGGCACGATGGCAAAGCGCAGAGCCTTCCATTCGCCGGGCTGCTCCTCCGATGCGGGAGCGAGCTTTTCTATAGCTGCCTTGACTGCACGCTTGGCACAGTTGGCGCAAGCAAGCTCTGCCGTATCGATCTGTTCGTATGCCCAGACGTTAATACCGTCCACCTTGGCAGCGTAAAGTGCAATGCTCTGGTCGTTCCACTCCGTCTTTTCGGGCGCGGATTCATAGACGTACAGCGATTTCATGCGGTATTGCGGATCGATCGTGACCTTACCGCCCGCAGAGCCGGACGGCCAACGGTCCTCGTCGTACAGCCAAGCCTCCATGCCGACCTTCTCGCCCGCATCGGCAACGGCGTTGATCAGATCAAACCACTCGTCGCCCAGATATTCGGTAATCAAACCCGCACGCGAGTGCATAAAATAGCCGCCAAGGCCCATTTCCTTCATGACCTCGACCTGTCTGACAAGCTCCTCTTCGCGCAATTCTCCGTTCCAGGACCAGAAGGGCTTACCGCGCCACTCTGCGCCCGGTGCGGCAAACGTGCTGTATAATTCCTTTTTACTCATGGTGCACCTCCGCATCAAAGTTTGTTATTTTCATTATACCAAAAAGCCTTTTGCTTTGCAAGGGATTTGAAAAATAAAGCGATTGACACAAATTTCGGTGCATGATTTTGGATAAGATGACAAATACTGAATGCAAGGAAACACAATGCTGCATACCATAATAACAGCATTTTTTGACGAAAGGATACTTGCATATGCCAAAATATTTCGGAACGGACGGCTTTCGCGGCAAGGCGGGAGAGGAGCTGCGCGCCATCCACGCATACAAAATAGGTCGCTTTTTAGGATGGCACTACGCGCAGAGCGATCACAAAGCGCGCGTGGTGATCGGCAAGGACACCCGCCTTTCCTCCTACTCCTTGGAATACGCCGTAGCAGCGGGGCTGACCGCCTCGGGCGCGGACGCCTATATGCTGCACGTCATCCCCACGCCGGGTGTGTCCTTTGCTGTGCGTCAGGGGTGCTTTGACGGCGGCGTCATGATCTCGGCAAGCCACAACCATTTTGCCGATAACGGCATCAAATTACTGGACTCGGGTGGCGAAAAAGCGGACGACGCTACCTTGCTTGAGGTGGAAAAATATCTGGACGGTGAAATACCCGAATTGCCTTATGCAACGGGAGAAGACATAGGCAGGATCGTGGATTATGCCGCAGGCAGAAACCGCTACTCAGCTTACCTGCTTTCTCTTGCCACCAAATCCTTCAAGCCATTAAAGATCGGCTTGGACTGTGCCAACGGGGCGGCTTCGATGATCGCGCCTGCGGTGTTCGGGGCACTTGGCGCGCGCATAAGCATTATGGGGAGCACACCCTGCGGCACCAACGTCAACGATGGCTGCGGCTCAACACATATCGAGCGGCTTTGTGCTTTCGTGCGTGAAAACGGTCTTGACGTGGGCTTTGCCTTTGACGGTGACGCAGACAGATGCTTAGCGGTTGACGAGAGGGGCGAGGTGGTCAACGGTGATCACATACTCTATATTTTCGCCAAAGCCCTGCGCGAGCAGGGCGCGCTTGCGCACAACACAGCCGTTGCAACCGTGATGTCCAATCTCGGCTTGTTCCGCGCCTTGGAGGCTGCGGGGATTGACTGCGAGATCACCCCCGTGGGCGACCGCTTTATCTGGGAGAGCATGGCAGCGAACGGCTACAGCGTGGGGGCGGAGCAATCGGGGCACGTTATCCTTTCCAAGTACGCCACCACGGGCGACGGCATTCTGAGCGCTATTATGTTAACCGAGACAATGCTTGAGAAAAAGTGCACGCTCTCTCAGTTGGCGCAGGACGTGAAAATGCTGCCGCAGGTGACGCGCAACTTGCGCGTGGCAGACAAGGCAAAGGTCATGCAAAACGCGGACGTGCAGGCACTCGTGCAAGCTCTTTCGGAGCATGAGCTCGCATCCGGGCGCATTCTTTTGCGGCAAAGCGGCACGGAACCCGTGGTTCGCGTGATGGTGGAGGCGGACACAAAGCAGGACTGCGAAACCTATGCCGACATGGTCATTGACCGTATTAAGGAGCTTGGATTGCATGAATAATTCGCATTATTGTTTATTTTCCAACAATTTGTTTGATATGTCGCACACAATCGCCGCACCGCTGCTGCAAAATGCGACTTATCCATGGGAAGCACTGCCTCACATTGCCGACTTTATTCGCAAGATCGGCGCATCGCTTGACCCTTCCCTTTACACGAATATGGGCGATGACGTATATATCTCCAAGGACGCAAAAATTGCACCCAGCGCGCATATCGAAGGGCCGTGTATCATCTGCAACGCCGCCGAGATCAGGCACTGCGCCTTTATCCGCGGCAGCGTCATCGTGGGTGCTGGGGCTGTGGTGGGCAACTCCACCGAGCTCAAAAACTGCATTCTGTTTGACTCGGTGCAAGTACCGCACTACAACTACGTGGGCGACTCGATTCTCGGCTACAAGGCGCACCTCGGTGCAGGCGCGGTGACAAGCAACGTCAAAAGCGACAAGTCGCACGTGCACGTCAAGGGCGAGGATTTTGACGTGGATACGGGGCGCAAGAAGGTGGGCGCGATGATCGGGGACGGCGTGGAGATCGGCTGCGGAGCTGTGCTCTGCCCCGGCACGGTGATTGGGCGCAGCTCCACCGTTTATCCCTTGGTGCGCGTGCGCGGAGTGATCCCCGAGGGGCACATCGTCAAAAGCACGGGGCTCATTGTGCCGCGCAGATAATTGACAGCGGCGTTCTTCTGTGGTATAATAGAGCAAATTACCACCGAAGGAGGACGCCGCATGAAAAAGAAACGCATCATCATAGCCACAATATGCATATTTCTCACCGTCCTCATGATCGGCAGCCTGTTCGTTGCAGCGGGCGTTGCCTTCTCCCGTATGGAGGACTTTCAATTCGGTGGCTTGGTGGGTGAGCTGCTTGCAAGTAAGGATGAGATCTCATTCGATGACGCGACCGCCGACACCGAGACAAACAGCCCGGAAGAGCTTGCAACAGACGAATCTTATACCGAGGATTTCACCTACGAGGAC
>JAGBXH010000393.1 GCA_017629395.1 Clostridia bacterium
AGGGCGCAGTCCGTGCAGGACTGCGCCCGTTTTATTCGCACAGGTTGACAAAAATGTCAAAATAGTGTAAAATGTAGGTAAGAAATGTTTCACCGAAAGGAGAACGCATATGGACGTCGGACAAATCGTTTCGCTTATAATCACGGTCTTACTTGTGATTTCGGGGCTGTATTTTGCGCAGCGAGGAGCGCGCAGAGGCATCATCAAGGCTGCCATGACCACGGGCAATATTGTGCTCAGCGCGTGCCTTGCATGCTTTTTATCCAGGGATTTTACCACCATTGCGCGTGACTATATCTATCCGCTGGCTATGCTGATCCTACGTCTTGTCGGTTTGGGAGACGTGGAGCAGGAGCTTGCCGAGGTGGAAGGATTGGTTGCGCTTTTGCCCCTGTTTTTGGGCGTGCTTATCACACCCTTCTTGTTTCTTTTGTTCTTTGCGATCTTCCGCGCGATCATCGGCTTGATCTTGACGTTTGTCTATCGCCCCAAGAAAAAGGCGGTGGATGAGGATGGAAACAAGGTCAGAGTCAAGCGTCACATTCCGCTTTGGTCGCGTATTTGCGGTGGCGTGCTGGGCGTGCTGAACGGGGCATTGCTGATTGCGGTGCTGTTGATTCCGCTCAACGGATATGCAAATCTTGCCGTCAACGTGGCAAAGGAGTATTATGCCGAGATCGATACCTCAACCTACTCCCGCGAGGGGGGAAGCGCAGGGGAGATTGTCTACTTCGCGCTGAACGATTACGTGATGCCTGCGACCGACAATTGGTTTTTGAAGGCGTCCTACGGCACGCTTGGCAGACCTATGTTCATTCATATGACTGAAACTGCGTACGGCAAGGGCGAGTTCGGGCTGGAAAATGAGGCGATCGTTGGCATCAGGCTTTTGCGCAACGGCGGTAAGTTTGTTACGGGCGGCTTGACCAATCTCAATGAGCAGAGTGTCAAGGATCTGCACGGCATTGTCAACACGCTTGACCAATCCGCGATCATGCCCGAGCTGGCGGCAACGTTCGTTTCCTCCATGTGTGACAATTGGGCGTACGGTGGAGATCTGTTTGGCTTGGAGCGTCCGGATTTCGGGCAGGTGCTCAATCCGACTTTTGACGTGCTGCTGGGAATTCTTGCAACGGTGGATGGCGAGACGCTGATAGCCGATCTGAATACGCTGCTTGATCTGATGGATCTGCTGGTGAAGAACGGATTTTTCGGCAATCACCACGAATCTGAGCAGTTGGTGGACGTGTTTGGTAAAAACCCCAAGCTCTTGCAGGAAATGGCTGCCGTTTTTGAATCCAATGAGCATTTGTATCCCATGGTAGAGGAGATCAGAATGCTTTGTATCCGTATTGTGGCGCAGTCCCTGGATATGGGGAATGAGGAGCTGACGGGGAAGCTGACCGAGACCATCAATGCGTATAAGGATCATCCTGAGCTGCTCAGCGGTGAGCTGACCGGAATTGTGCAGGAGTATTTGCATGATCAAGGCTTGTCCGCAACCGTGGGCGACGACGTCATTCAAGAGATTGCGGACGTGATCAATCAGGAGTTTGCAGGGCAGGATTACGTGACGGAGCAGGAGGTCATTGATCTTGTGCTGACCTACGCGCAAGGCAATTTTACCGATGAGGAGATCGGCAACGTGGTCCCGGGGTACGGGGATGACTGGACAAACGGAAACTGAATACTTGCCATTTTTCAAACGGCGGCACGATGGGGAGATACTTCATACGGAGTATCTCCCCATCGGGCTGCCGTTTTCATATTCTCACATCCCCTTGCATACATGTTAATAAAAGGGGTGAGCATATGGATTTTGAGCAAAAGAGCAGACAGATCGGCGTTATGCAGAGCGGTGCGTGCGTGCTACGCGCAAGGGTAAGTTACGTACAAGCCAAAGGGGAGGGGCAGGAGCGGTTCAACGATTGCTACAGAAAAGCAGCCGAGGCGTATCTTACCTGGGCGGAGCACAAGCAGGGCAAGGTGCTGCGCGAGGAATATGCTGCGCAGGGCTCGGGCAGGATATTCGGTTTTCGACCAATGATGTGTCATATGGACGTGCGCGTGGTATGGCAACGGGAGCGGTTTGTGTCGGTGGTCATTGACAGCGTCAGGGATAGCGGCGTCAAGGGGGAATACCCCGTCTGCCACCGTAATGCCGACGTGTGGGATATGGTGCGCGGTGTTATCATACCGCCCAAGGCGTTTTTATCGAGCGTGCCCGAGCTGCGTGCTCTGCGTGTGGGCGGTAAGCGGCCCGAGGGGCTGTGGATTGCCGAGGACGGCGTGGTGCTGTATCATAACGCGGGTGCGGACGGCTATGCCGAATATCACACGGGGATTATGGTCGATTTCGTGCCGCGCAAGGGAAGTGCCGAGCGTGAATACGTGCCGACTGCAGTTTGCACCGCGCCTGACAAGTGAAACGAAAAAAGCACTGTTACGTACAAAAAATTGTTGGAAATACTTGCATTTATATACCAAATGTGGTACAATATCTTTTATAGTGGATCATTTTTGAAATCACACGAAAAAGGACGGTGAACCCTTTGTCAAAGGAATCAATCCGCAAGATCACGGACGCGGAAGAAAAGGCGAAAGAGATTGTGGAGGCTGCCAAGGAAAGAGCCAAGGCGCTGTATGCAGAGACCGAGCAAAAGAGCAAGGAAGACCGCGAGCAGCTCGAAGCCGAGACCGAGCAAAAGCTGCGTCAGATGCTGGATGAAATGCGCGCGCAGAGCGAGGAGATTTTGCGCCGCAGCAGCGAGAGCGCGAAAAAGGAAGCGGAAAACATGAATAAATTGGCAGAATTCCATATGGAAGAGGCTGTCAAGGCAATCGTTTGGGGGATCAAGGAACAATGTCAGTAAGCACCATGCGAAAGCTGACGGTGTTTGCACCCAAGGGGCAGGAGGATGCGCTCATCCGCCGCCTGATGCGCTTGCGTTGCGTGCAGGTGCGGCAGGTGGACGATCCCGAGCTGCTGCTTGAGAGAGTTGCGTGTGACGCGCAAAGGGCGGCTGCTGAGCGGCGGCTTAGCGCCGTGACCGATGCCTTGGAGATGCTTGCCAAGTATTCTTCCAGAAAAGGCTTTGTGCAAACCAGAAATCAGCTGGATATTGAAAAATTTATGGCAGAGCGGTACGACGAGGCGACTGCTGCCGTGCAAAGCACGCTTGCAACCAAGCAGCGTGAGCATGAATGCACAGCCGAGATCGCGATGCTAGAGGGGCGTATGCACGCCCTGGCACCTTGGTTGACTTACTGTCTGCCGTTGGGGCTTGACACGACCCGCAGCTGCGAGATCGTATTGGGCTCGCTGCCTGCCAAGACCAAGATGGGCGATATGACCGAGGCACTGAATGAATTCTGTGCCGAGATCGAGGCTGTGTTCTCGGATGGCGACGGTGAATACGTTTCGGTCGTCTATCACAAGGGGGACGCGCAGGGTGTGCAGCGCGTGCTTGCCGAGCGCGGCTTTATCAGGGCTTCGCTGAAGGAATTCACCTCTCTGCCCAGAGAGGAATACGACGCCTGTGCCGGGCGTGTGGGCGAGCTGCAGACCGAGCTTGCGCTGCTCAAGGAGACCTTATTTGAGCTGGCTGCCAAGCAGGACGACATTGAGGCACTCTGGGACGTGGAAAACAGCGCGTTGACCGCAGCCGTCACCAAGCAAAAGCTTGCGCAGACCAACACCTGCGTTGTGCTGGAGGGCTGGGCACCGCTCTCGCGTGTGGACAAGATTGCCGAAGCGCTGCAGGACAGAGAATGCGCGTTTGAATTTGAAGAGCCCGCAGAGGGCGAGGAGCCGCCCATCCTTTTGCAAAATAATAAGTTTGCGAGAAACTTCGAGTGGGTCATCGGGATGTATTCCTATCCCAAGTACGGTACGTACGATCCCACTATGATCATGAGTATCTTTTATTTCATACTCTTCGGCTTGATGTTTGCAGACGTGGGCTATGGTGCGCTTTTGGTATTGGGAGGATTTTTGATCCCGCCCATCATCAAAATGCGTGACGGCATGCGCCGCACCTTCAACATGTTTGGCTATTGCGGTATTGCGTGCGTGATATGCGGCGTGATCTTTGGCGGCTGGTTTGGCGATATGCCCTACGTGCTTATGAACATGTTCGGGCTTTATGAATCCACGGAGGCTGCCATGGCTGCCGTGCCGTTCTTCAACGGCTTGCAGGTGGCGCTTGGGGACAAGCTGTTTGCGCTCAATCCCTTGACCGATCCCATGCCCTTCCTTGCTATCTCGCTGGGCATTGGTGCTGTGCACCTGATTACGGGTATGATCGTCAAGTTCGTGCTGCTGTGCAAGGACAAGCACGTATTCACGGCAATCTTTGATATCGGCTCGTGGCTGATCATCTTTGCCGGCTTGGGCGTGTTCTTCCTGCACAAGATCGCAGGCATTTCCATGGTCGTGCTGGGTGTGCTGATGATCATCTGCACGGCGGGCAGAAGTGCCAAGGGGCCGATTATGAAATTCTTCAAGGGCTTGCTTGGCTTGTACGATGC
>JAGBXH010000394.1 GCA_017629395.1 Clostridia bacterium
AGGCAAAGGATAAAGAGTGCCTGCGCTGCGCCGTTTACGGGGTGGAAGGTGTCGTATTCCTCAATTTTTTGTACGTCGGCAAGCCCCAGCGCAAGAAAAAGCTGCGGCAGTCTCGGAATAAATTGGCTCAAATACTCCAAAAACATAAAAAGTCGTCTCCTTTACGGATAAAATCCGATACTTATTTACTATTATAGCATATTACGCGCCTTCTTGCAATAGGTTGGGATGTAAAGTTTTTTCTTGACATATGGCTTGGGGCGTGTTATAATGAAAAATGTAGAAATATAAGCAGAAAGGCGGTATTTTACATGGATGGATTTGCCTTTACCGGAATTGAATCCATACTCGAATGGATGGAGCAAACCGGATTGTTGGACGCAATTTCGGACGTGATCGTAGAGGTGTCGGTTGAGTCGGTCATCTCTCTGATCGTGCTTGCCGTATCGGCAATTGCCTCTCTCGCCGTGGGCGGTATTATTTTGGCAGCCGTGCTCATTGGCTTGATCGTGGCAGCTGTGGTTGCGGTCACGTTGTACGTGCTGCGCGCCATTGGTCTTTGCAAAATTGCAAAAAAGTTGGGCGTGAAAAATCGTTTTCTGGCATGGGTCCCTTATGGGCATGCATACGTATTGGGCGCGTGCGCAGAAAAGAGCGCGCAAAGAAACGGCAAAAAGCCTTGGAAATGGAGCTGGATCTTGCTTGGCACTACGCTCGGTCTTGGCATTGGCATGCCGATCGTGCAGCTTGCTGTTTCCATCCTGCTTTCCATCTTCCCCATGCTTTCGGTGCTTGTGACTATGATTCTGGAGTGCGCCTCTCTCGTTCTTCTTGCCATGATTGCGCATTGTCTGTGGAGCACGTGCAGGGAGTTTATGGACAACACGCTCGCCATTGTGCTTGCTATTCTTGCACCCTTGTGCGACGTTGTACCCCTTTGTCTCTTTATCGTGGGATTTTTGAAGCCGCGCGCGGCACAAGAGCCTGATGCTGTTGCAGTCGTCATTCCCGCAGAGCAAGAAGTACCCGCAAAGTAAAATATTTTCATTACATAACGGAGGTTTGTATGTCTAATTTATTGAATCCCTTTGCTCTTTTTGGTAACGCCGCAGAGAACGGCATCATCGGCGGTTCGGACACGATTCCCGGAATCGGCGTGCTTATCGCTATTATACTGGCGATCAGTGCAGTATCTTTGATCGTGACGCTGATCCATTATCTGCTGTATTGCTTTGGCATTTTCCGCATTGCAAAAAAGCTGGACGTTGAACTTGCTTGGCTGGCATGGATCCCCTACGCGCAGTATTATACGCTGGGCAAGGTTGCAGAGAAGTGCGACGAGCGCGCGGGCAAGATCTTCCCTCGTCCTTGGGCTAAGATCGTGCTGTTTGGCTCGATCGGCACCGTGGTTGCTTACGGACTTTTGTACTTTATCTATTTTATTCTCTCATTCATTCCCTTTATCGGTATTATTCTGGGTCTGCTGATTTACGCAGTCATGATGGTGATTGCGCTGGTGCCGCTGGTGCTGGGCAGCATTTGCCGCTGGAAGATCTACCGTGAATTTTTCCCCGAGACCGTCAACGTCGTGCTCTTTATCGTGGGCATCGTGCTCAACGTACAGGCTATCATTACCCTGATCGCAAGCTTCTGCAAGCTCCGGTCTGAAAAGGAAGATGTGATCGAAAACGTAGAATATTCCGTTGTTGAGTAATTTGCTCTGCGGGGAAATATGAAAAAAATCATGCGCCTCCCCGCAAGGAGGCGCATTTTGCTTATTTGAAGGTAGCGTAGAAAGGAGTCGTTATGATCGGCTTGATTCTTTTTATGATCGTATTTTTCGTATTCATTCTGCCCTTGACCATTTTGGTTGCCGTTGTGGGCGAATATTTGATCAGATCCTTTGCCCTGTACCGCATTGCGGGGCAAACCGGCGCATGCAATCCCAAGCATGCGTGGATTCCCGTTTATCAGTATTGGGTCATGGGCAAATGTGCCGAGGAATGTGACGCACAAACGGGCAGAGGCGGCAAAAAACCGTGGAAATGGAGCAAGATTTTGCTGATCATGCGCATTTCTTACTTAGGCGCAATGATTTTCTTAATGCCCTTAGCGTTTCTTTTGGCAATATTCGGCGGCGGGATTTTACTTGAGGGCATCTCCTGGCTGTCCATTGCTCTGACGGTATTCGTTGCCGTTTGTGCCTTCAAAATGTACCGCTATTACATAGATGATCCCTATGACAGCATTGCTTTGGTGCTGACTGTGCTGTATCCCGGCTGGATCTCCACCGCGTTGCTGATTGCGTCGTTTTTCCCGCCCCGCGAGCAAAGGGCGTCCGCACCCCAAGCTGACGTTGAGCAGTGCGGCGGTGCTGCCGTGATCGTGGCACAAGAGTCCGACGAGGGCTGATACGGGAGGGAAAATGCTTAGACAGATTTTAAGAGAGTATCCCGACCTCGGATCATTCTGGTACGGGCATTGGGAGGACGCAGAGCTCACGCCCCTTGCGTTTTTGATCTTGATGGGCGTTGTGCTCGGTCTTTTGCTTGCGTTTGTGCTTGCAGTATTTGTCGGTTACGTGCTGCAGTCGGTAGCCCTATCTAAAATTGCAAAAAAAATGGGTGCGTGGCGCAATATCCGCACCATGGCTGCCCTGCCGTTTGCAAGGTATTTTGCGATCGGCAAGCTGGCAGAGCGCGGTGACGCTGTGTGGGGCGAGGAGAAAAAACGCCGCCTGTGGGGCAGAATATTGCTGATTGGCGGCTGCATTCTGGTTCCACTTACGGTCATTTTGCTGTCGGTTGCGCTGATCGGGCTGTTCGGCACGCAGATATTTGTGCTGATTGCAGAGGATGGCGGCAGCTTTTTGTGGGAAACGAATTCCGAGTTCCTTAACGCCCTGATGCTGATCTTGTACGTGCTGCTGATCTTAATCGGGCTTCCGGCACTGCTTCTTGCGCTGGTTGCAGAGGAAACGTTTTATTTGATCTTGGTCGTTTTGCCCTTTGTGGGGATCGCGTGCCTGCTTTTGGGCACGGTGGTCTTAGCCGTGACCCGCGCGCTGTGCGGCGTTTGCTATTATAAGGTGCTGCGTACCTTCTTTGCGCAAAAAACTGCTCTGCTCTTGACCATTATCGGTGCCGTAACGGGACTTTTTCCCATCGTCTTGTTTGTCGCAAGCCTGAGAAGGCAGAAAATTTGAAAAGTGAACATATAAAAAGAGAGCTACACGATACCGCATCGGAATTTCGTGCATCTCTCTTTTTTTGCGCAACCATGATTGCTTTTTGTATAACGCCCCCACAATATGGGAAAAATACTCTCAAACACAAAGAAAAAGGGGGGGAAACAATGTTTGACAGACGATTTTTGATGCTTGCCGTGGGCGGTGTTGCCCTTGGCGCTGTGGTGCTGGTGGGAGCGGGGCTGATGGTGCGCAGAAAAGCAAACAAGCTGCGCGCGAATATGCGCTCGGTCAGTCGCGGTGTTTACAATTTCGGCACGGCGCTGCAGCTGCTTTCGGGTGCGGACGCAGAAGATGCGTGCGAAAACGGCACTTGCTGCTAAAAAACAGCCCCAACGGGGCTGTTTTTTCTCTGCGCCAATGGCGCAATAACACTACCGCGAAGCGGTAATATCACTGCGGCTTGCCGCAATATCACTTCGACACAGTCGAAATGTTCACCTTCCCCTTCGCCTCGGGGATATCAAGGATCACTTCTCCCACGGCAGGCACGGTGATCTTGCCCGAAAGCGGATTTTTGATGCTGAGCACGGGCGTGGTGACCTCTGCCTCTACCTCGCTGCGCTCAAACGCAAGATCGCATTCATGCATCTCGCAGTTGATCAGCTTTAATCCCTCGCAATAGCAAAGCGGCTGCGTACCGATGATGGTGCAGTTTTCAAAGGTGATATGCTTGGCGTACCACGCAAGGTACTCGCCCTTGACGCGGCAATTCTTCACCAATACGTTCTCAGCATGCCAGAACGCATCCTTGGTGTCCAGATCGCAATGCTCAAATACGGCGTTCTTGACGTACTGGAAGGAATACTTGCCCTTGAAGGTCATATTCTCAAAGCGCAAATTTTCACCGCGGAACATAAAATATTCGCCCTCGGCGCTCACGTCCTGCATCTCTACCCTCGCGCTCATCCAGCCAAACTCGGCAGAGCGCACGGTGCAGTCCGCAATATGTACGTCACGGCACTCGCGCAACGCCTTGATGCCGTGCAGCTTGGTATTTTTGATGTCAATATCGGTCGAATACCAAAGGGCTGCGCGGCAGGTCTCCTTGAGCTCGCATTCGCCAATCTCAAGCCCCTGCACGTGCCAGAAGGGATAGCGCAGATCAAACTCGCAGCTCTGTACGCGCACGTCGGCGCATTCCTTAAATGCACTCTCGCCGTCCGCAGGGCCTGCAAAGGTGCAATCGTGCACAAAAATTTCTTTTTCGCCGTAAAAGGCTCTCTCTTGGTCGTAATTTTGGTTGCTGAATTCTTTCATGTATGCTTACTTGACGTAGTGCCATACCTGCATTTCACTCTCGCCGCGGTTGGCAAAAGCGTAATACGGAATGAGCACAGCCTCTACTTTCTCCTTGTTTTGTGTTTTTCTTCTGTACAGCGGGGCGTTTTCATCGCGCACGGTGCGATATGCACGCACAGTCAACTGCGGCACGCCCAGCGTCGGGTGCTTGCCATACGTAAATCTTGCGCGGCTGTCCAAGGTGATATCGCGCAAAAGCTCACCGTTGTCCTTGCCCTCCATGCAATACAGCACGGGACCGCGCATGACGGCACAGCGTCCCGAAGCGAATACGACCTCGGGGTGCGCCTCGATGAATACCGGCTTCATGGTAAAGTCAAAGGTCAGCTCCTCGCCGTCCTTGACGTCAAAGTACGCATATCCCTTTTCCGTTTCTCCCTTGTAGCCGTCAAACCAGCCGGGAATCCGCACGGCAATCCTTGCGTCTCCGCCCGTCAGCCTGATCTTGACCTTGCCGTTCTCGGGATACTTGGTTTGCTGCTCCAAGACGAGCATCTTGCCCTCGCGCTCGATCGTAGTCACACTCTGCATGAACTGGTGCACGTAAATGACCTCGCCGTCATCGGAATACAGCATATTGGCAATGGAGGGAATAAAGCGTACGATATTGGGCGGGCAGCAGGAGCAGGCAAACACCTCGCTGCG
>JAGBXH010000395.1 GCA_017629395.1 Clostridia bacterium
CCGTTTGAAAACGAATTCGGTCTCTTGGAAAAGCTGCATAGCTGGGTATTCATTGAGTGGTCCAAGGCAAACGAGCTGGTGCAGGACGTTTCGTTTGCGTCCAATATGCTGTACGCTACCATGAAGGACGTCATTGCCGAGCTGTACGCGGATGAAGAGCTTGCAAAGGAGGCGGCACAGCTGCGCAAGACCATTCTGGATATGAGCATGACCGAAAGCGGCTTTTTCTGTGATAATATGTACAGAAGAGACGGTAAGCTGGTGCTGTCGGGTGAGAGAACCGAGGCGTGCCAGTATTACGCATTCTTCTGCAATGTCGCAACGCCCGAAAGCCATCCTTGGCTGTGGAACACGTTGGTCAACGACTTTGGACCCGATCGCGTTCAAAAGGGTGTATATCCCGAGATCTGGTCTGCAAATGCCTTTATCGGCAACTATTTAAGACTCGATCTGCTTGACAGATACGGCTGCCACGATGCGCTGTACGAGAACATCAAGGGGTATTTCCTGTACATGGCAGACAAGACCGGCACACTGTGGGAGCTGACCGCTGATCAGGCAAGCTGCAACCACGGCTTTGCCTCTCACGTGCTGTATTGGATGGAGCACCTGGGGCTGGTCAAGTAATCAGTCAGGACAACCCAACTCTTGAAAAGTTTTTGCGTCGCTTTTCTCAGAAAAGCATGGTGGCGTGTGAATATTGCCGATATTTCGAGTGTGATTGACGCCACCCGATGTTGAATTTCTGCGAAATTCAACATCCAAAAGGCAACCGGCAGAGCCCCACGATAACGGCCTTTCTATTCGCGAAGCGAATTACTGGTTCATTTTCTTTGGCCTATTTCCCCAAAGAAAGAACGGAGAGAATTATCTCAATGTATAAGAATAAGGGAGCTACCTACGTAGGTAACTCCCTTTTGTTGTTTATGTGAGGAAACCGTTTCCGTTCTTTTTGAGCAAGGAGCCGCAAAAGAAGAACATATTTGCTTCGCAAATTAAACGGCGTTGGGAAAGTTTCGCCTCTGCGGAGGCGACGAGGGTTGCGCGCCGGTTAAGTTTTGGATGCTGGACTTCGCAGAAGTCCAACATCAAGGTGGCGTCAGAAACACTTGCAAGTACAACCACATTCACACGCCACCATGCTTTTCTGAAAAAGGCGGGCGAAAACTTTTCATCGGTTGGGGCGTCTGAAATTATTGCTTATCCTTCTCAATCAAGATCTTGAGTGCCTCAATTGCCGTTCTGATGGCTTTATCGGTGTCGTGCTGCTCGGCAGCCTCGTCCTCGCTATCCATGCCAAGGTTTGCTCTTTCCTGATTCCAGACGACCGAGAAGCAAGCACCCGCACGCACGCCAAGTGCTGCAGCTACCGTAAACAAAGCACCCGATTCCATTTCACTTGCCAACACGCCAAGACGCTTCCAAGCCTCCCACTTTGCTTGCAGCTCGCCTACGATGGGCATTCTGGCAGGGGAATGCTGCCCGTAAAATGAATCCTTTGCCTGCACAACGCCTGCATGGCTGCGCAGTCCAAGCTTTTGCGCTGCCTGCATCTGCGCGATCAGCACCTCGGGATCGGACACGGCGGGGAACTCAATGGGCGCGTACTCGCGAGACGTGCCGTCCTGTCTGACTGCACCCGTAGCAATGACCACGTCGCCTGCCTGCACCTTTAAGTGAATGCCGCCGCAGGTGCCCACACGGATAAAGGTATGCGTGCCGCACGCTGCCAGCTCCTCCATTGCAATGGCTGCGCTGGGACCGCCGATACCCGTAGAGCATACGCTGACGGGAACACCGCAAAGCTCGCCTACCCAAATATTATATTCTCTGTTTGTTACCAGATGTCTGGGGTTATCAAAATACTGCGCGATCTTTTCGCATCTGCCGGGATCGCCGGGAAGAATGCAATAACCGCCCGTTTGCCCCTTGGTTGCTTTGATATGATACTGTTCGGTATGTGTGGAAAGCATAAAAAACTCCTTATATCAAATATTTCCAATGATATTGTATCATAATTTCAAGCATATTGCAAGAGGGAATGAAAATAATAGTATCAGTTTGAATATTCGGGGGCTTTATGAAGGATACAGTGTTTGAATTGCAGGCAGACGTTTACGCGTATGGCAGCGTCGTGGGAGAAAAGGAGCACCAAGGGCCGCTTGGAAATCTCTTTGACATGCACGACGAGGATGACAAATTCGGTCAAAGGACGTGGGAGCAGGCGGAAAGCGAGATGCAGCGCCGCGCCTTGGGGATTGCTTTGAAAAAATGGGGACGTGACGCAAGCGCCTTAGGCGCGCTTTTTGCGGGGGATCTGCTCAATCAATGTGTGGGCTCCGCATACGGGTTGATCGATTATCACGTGCCGTATTTCGGGCTGTACGGTGCATGCTCCACGGCGGCTCTTGGTCTGATGCTGGGCGCGACAATGGTCAGCGCAGGGCAGGTGCGATACGCTGCTGCCGTGACCTCCTCACATAATACCGCAGCGGAGCGGCAATACCGCACACCTGTGGAATACGGTGCACAGCGTACGCCTACGGCACAATGGACGGTGACGGGCGCGTCTGCGTTTATTCTCGGCAAGTGTGACCGCACCGAATCCTCACACGCACGTGTGAGCCAAGCCATGCCGGGCATTCCCATTGAAATGGGCATTCGCGATGCAGCCAATATGGGCGCTGCCATGGCGCCTGCAGCGGTGGATACCCTGGAGCGTTATTTGGCCGTTACCGGCAAAGCACCCGAGGATTTTGACGCGATTGTAACGGGTGACCTTGGCTGGGAGGGAAGCGCGATATTTTGCGATCTTTTGCATGCGGACGGCATAGAAGTGGACGGCAAGCACACCGATTGCGGTGCAATGATCTTTTCGCGCCACACGCAGGACACCCACGCAGGAGGCTCGGGCTGCGGCTGCTCGGGCGTGGTCATGAGCGCGTATTTTTTGCCAAAGCTTGCCACGGGCGAGATCAAGGATATGCTGCTGATCGGTACGGGTGCGATGATGAGTCCCGACGCGCTCAAGCAAGGGCGTAATATCCCTGCGATCGGGCATTTGGTAAGATTGAAGAGGGGGATGTGAGATGCATTGGATATGGGATTACGTTTGGGCGTTTTTGATCGGCGGTGCGTTTTGCGTCATCGCACAGCTGCTCATCGATCTGACGGGCATGACGCCCGCAAGAATACTGGTGCTTTACGTGGTTGCGGGTGTCGTACTGGGTGCTGTGGGTTTGTACGCGCCTTTGGTGGAATTTGCGGGTGCGGGCGCGACAACACCGTTGACGGGGTTTGGATTTCTGATCTCCAAGGGCGTGCGCGAGGCGGTGGACGAGCAGGGGCTTTTGGGCGCGCTGACAGGCGGGCTAAAAGCCGCCGCAGGCGGCACGGCAGCAGCCTTGGTGTTTGGCTATATCGTGACGTTGTGCTTTTCGTCAAAGCCGAAGAAATAAGAAAATCGCGGGCGATTCGTGAATCGCCCCTACGTTCTCGGGCGGATTTTCCTTATATCATAAGGGGAAAATGTAGGGGCGATCAGTGATCGCCCGCCTTTGCTTTTATTCTCCAAATGCTTTGCGGAGTTTATCAAGCGCACTCTTTTCGAGTCTTGATACGTATGATCTGGATATCCCCAGCTGCAAGGCAATCTCTCTTTGCGTCATGGGTGCTTTGCCCGAAAGCCCGTAGCGCAAGAGAATGATCTGCCGCTCGCGGTCGTCAAGCAAGGTGTTAACGTACCGTCTGGCACGTGCACTCTGCATTTCGCGGTCGATCATTTCGGCAAGGTTTTCTTCGCTGGCAATGACGTCCATATACGTCAAGGGATTGCCGTCGCGGTCTACGTCTATGGTTTCATTGATGGATATTTCAGCAGAGAGCTTTTTGCCCGAGCGAAAATGCATCAGGATCTCGTTCTGAATACATTTGGCGGCATAGGTTGCAAAGCGCGTGCCGTTGCCCACGTTGAAGGTATCCACCGCCTTGCAAAGCCCGATCGTGCCGATCGAGATCAAATCCTCTTGGTTTTTGCTTGACGAATAATACTTGCGCACGATGTGCGACACAAGGCGCAGATTGTGCAGAATCAGCCGCTGCCGCGCGTCCTCCGCCTCTTGTCCCTGACTGCTTGCCATGACCTCAAAAGCTGACTGCTCCTCCTCGGATGAAAGCGGAGCAGGGAAGTTTTGCGGCGTCCCAATGCCCAAAATCACGTGGAAAAAGTAGGTAAACAGCGAAAATACCGAAAACATAGCAAAACACTCCCTTGCGACATAGTAATACACTCTATGCCGCAAAATGCAAAAAATGCCTGCTTACATGAACTTCTCACGTTCGCGCAGCGAACATTTCACATTTGCGCAGCAAATATTTCACCTGCCATAAGGCAGATTTCACCCACCGAAGGTGGATTTCACTGATCCAAAATAAAAAACGGAGGCACATTTGTGCCTCCGCGATTTTGTTTTGGATCAATACATTCCGCCCATGCCGGGTGCGGGAGCAGCAGCGGGAGCTACGGGCTCGGGCTTATCTGCAACTACGCTCTCGGTGGTCAGAATGACGGATGCGATGGATGCAGCGTTCTGCAGTGCACTTCTCGTTACCTTGGTGGGGTCAACGATACCTGCGCTCATCATGTCCACGTAAACCTCGTTGTAAGCGTCAAAGCCGTAGCCGATCTTACCGGAGTTTACGATGTTGTTGACGATGACGCCGCCGTCAAAGCCTGCATTTGCAGCGATCTGACGAACGGGCTCTTCCAGAGCCTTGAGCACGATGCGAACACCGGTGCGCTCGTCACCCTCGGTGGTTTCCAGCAGCTTCTGTACTGCGGGAATGACGTTGAGATATGCGGTACCGCCGCCTGCAACGATGCCTTCCTCAACAGCAGCCTTGGTTGCGTTGAGTGCGTCCTCGATGCGCAGCTTCTTTTCCTTCATTTCCGCCTCGGTGGCAGCACCGACCTTGATCACGGCTACGCCGCCGGCCAGCTTTGCAAGGCGCTCCTGCAGCTTTTCACGGTCGAAG
>JAGBXH010000396.1 GCA_017629395.1 Clostridia bacterium
AACCTTCTTGGGGTCGACCATGATCAGCTTGACCTCATCGGGTCTTGCCTTATAAAGCAGCGACATGACCACGCAGTTGATACATACCGACTTACCCATACCGGTTGCACCCGCAACCAAAAGGTGAGGCATTTTTTCAATATCGAATACAACGGGCTTTCCCGAAACGTCCGCACCAAGGCAAACTGCAACCTTACTCTTATGGTTGACGAAATCGGGGCTTTCCAAAAGGTTACGCAAATATACGGTTGCGGGCTTGTCGTTGGGCACCTCGATACCCACGGCAGCCTTGCCGGGAATGGGTGCTTCGATACGCACACCCGACTTGGCAAGTCCGAGTGCAATATCGTCCACGAGGTTGGCAATGGCACGCACGCGCACGCCCGCCTCGGGCTTGATCTCGTAACGCGTCACGGTAGGTCCCGTGGAGCAGGTGACCTCCTTGACTCTGATGTGGAAGTCCTCCAGGGTCTGACGCAGCGCCTCGGTGTTGGCTGCAACCTCGTCGTCACTGGTGTGATAGCTTGCGTTTCCTGCCGCCAGCATATCGGTGGTGGGGAATACGTACTCGTTTTCCGTCTGCTCTCCCCCTTCGGTCAGATCGTCATCCAAAAGATCAACGGGCATTTCCTCCTCGGCCTCATCCTCAAGCGCCACAAACTCGGGCTCAGGCTCTGCCTTCTTGCGGCGGGAGCGGGGTGCGGGCTGCGCATCGAAATCATCCTCAAGATCTACCTCGATCTCCGCCATGGGCGCATCCTTCTCGATAGGCTCCTCCTCGGGCTCGGAAACGGTGAGAGAATCGTAGCCGTCCTTGTCCTGGGAGAGCTCCTCCTGCGCCTTGTCGCCCTCGTCGTCATCGGTCAGCTTCAAGGGCGTAAAGCCGATATCCTCTTGCTCCGTTTCGACAGCCTTTTGCTCCTTCTTTCCCTTTTTCCTAGGCTTTTGATCAAGCTCGATCAGCTCACCCGTTACGGGATCCACGCGATAGCCGTCATCCTCGGCGTCCGCATCACGTGCTTTTTTGCCCTTCCTTGCTTTTACGGGCACGGCAGCTGCCACGGTCTCCTCTTCCTCGTAATCTTCCTCATCCTCGTATTCGTCCTCGTCGTCCTCATCCGCCTCAAGACGTGCACGCTCGGCACGCTTGGCGTTTGCCGCCTTGATCTTGAGCCAGATCTGGTGAGGGGTGATTTCAAGCAGCACGAAAAACAGAATGATCAAAACAAACAAAAGCACGAAGGGGGACGCCCAGCGGAACGCCCAGCAGAATACCCAGCCAAGATAACCGCCAAGTAAGCCGCCCGCTTCCAGATTGGCACTATCCGTAAACAGCTTGCCTACGCTTGTGTCCATGTTTTCAATGTTCATGCCGGACATAAAGATGTGGATCATGGCAGCAAAGGATGCCACGATCATAACCGACAGCACAGCCTTGATGGCTTTGGTGACGCCGTCATCGGTCTTGAACCAGAAAATACCGAAAATAACCAGCAACGCCGGGAACAGGTACGCCGCATGACCAAACAGACCAAAGAGCATATTGCGGCAGATAAATTCGCCCACCGCACCCTCAAGCTGCGCACCGTTGAAGCGGCTGATCAGATTGAGCACCAGCAGCACAAGCAAAATCAGCGCAAAAGCAAACATGATAAAGGGAACGAACTGGGAGAACGTATTCTTTCGCTTGCTTGACTTTGCAACGCGCTCCAGGTTCTTTTTTCTCTGTGCTGCGCTGACCGAAGCACCGCCCTTACCGCTCTTTTTCGGCGCACTCTTCTTTTTTGCGGGAGCTGCCTTGGGAGGTTGCTTGGTGTCCGTGGATGTAGTTTTTTTGGTTGCCATTTTGCATCTGTCCTCGTCTTTCTCAAAAATTGCCTTGTATGTTGCGCGGCAGGTGCGCCATACTGGCATTAAGGACGCATTTACCGCTAATTGTATACAGTTAATATTATTATAACATTATCTGCTCAAAATTGCAAGTACCGAATACGGATTTGTGAAGAAAAAGGAGAATTTTATGGTTGCCCTGCGCCATCCCGCGCGCCTTGGCGCGCTGCTTGCCTGCGGACTTGTCGCAGGCGTGATCAACGGTCTGCTCGGCACGGGCGGAGGCATTATCCTGGTGCTTGGTCTGTCCGTGCTTTGCAAGCGTACGCTGCCCGATCGTCGGGACGTTTGTGCAAACGCTCTCGTGGTCACGCTCGCGCTGACGCTGCTCTCTACTACGCTGTATATAACGGGCGGCAATGCCCCGCCCTCCGATCTTTCGCGCTTTGTGCTCCCCGGTGCAGCAGGCGGGCTTGTCGGCGGTCTTTTGCTCGGGCGTATCACTCCCACCGCGCTCGGCAAGCTGTTTGCGGTGCTGCTGGTCGTTTCGGGGGTATTTATGTTGGTAAGATAAGAACCTTCAGCGGACAGTCGAGGACGCCTGTCCCTACATTACGAATCATGGGGATTTTTATGTTGGTAAGATAAGAGCCTTCAGCGGACAGTCGAGGACGCCTGTCCCTACATTACGAATCATGGAGATTATTATGTTACTCGATATCATCGCATCCTTTGCCATCGCCGTGCTTTCGGGCTTGGGCATCGGCAGCGGCGGACTTTTGGTCATTTATCTGACGCTGTACGCAGGTATGCCGCAGCTGCGCGCGCAAGGCATCAATCTGGTCTTCTTTCTGTTTTCCGCAGGGGCTTCCATGCTGGCGCATCTCTCTCGCCGCAAGCTGATTGCGCCCTTGTGCATTTTGCTGATCACATCGGGGCTGCCCGGTGCGCTGATCGGCGCATCGCTGGCTTCCCTGCTGCCTGCTGCACTTTTGCGCAAGCTTTTCGGGGCTTTTTTGATCACGGCAGGTGCCATCACCTTGACAAAACGTGACAAAAGTCGCGCGACCTTTGGCGTTTTTCACAATGACACTCATAATAATAGATGAGATTTTTTCAAAACCGATAAGTTTTTTTATGCGCAACCCCTTTACAAATGCTTTTAAGTGTGATATAAT
>JAGBXH010000397.1 GCA_017629395.1 Clostridia bacterium
GACGATCATCCGTTTTTTTGTTTGTTTCGTGCGTACAGCATACCGGGCAGATAAAAGGGCAGGGGCAAAAGCAGGTACAGCACGTACAGAATGACGGTGGATTGCCAGTCCGCAAGCCATCCGAACAGGGCGGGCAGGAAGAAGGAATTGCACTTAAAGAACATGTAATCCGAGCCGATGGGGGAGTAGTTGACGATATTGGCGGGGATGGATACAAGCAGCGTAGGAATTGCGGGCAGGATCAGCTCCCAAGGCTTGTTGAGATGCGTGTAGCGGTGGTAGCCCGTGGTCTGCATGAGGATAAAGCAGAACATCATGATGCCGTGAAACAGCATGGTGTGCGCACCGGCAAAGGAGATGATAGAATAATTGGGGAGCACGGTAATGGGATAAAAGAAGTTGATGGAAGCACCGATCAGCCCCAGCGTGCTAAGGTAGCCGCAGGCTGCTTTTTTCATATAGTCGTTCCCCCACAGTGCAAAGGGCATGGCGTAAATGAAAATGCTGCAGGGGTACAAGGGCAGAACGCCGCCCCATTCAAAGGCAATCTCGTTGCCGCACACCGTTTCCCAGGTGATCTTGACCACCTCCCATACTGCCATGGTCGCCCAAAGCACCGCCATCAGATTGCGTACGCGCTTGTGATCTGTGCGACGCAGCTTCACAGCAAGGAAAATGATCAGCGCAAGCAGCAGCGCGGAGACCACGAAATGCAGGGGGGAGAACAGCGTGCCGACAAGTCTGTCGTGCACTAAAAAGTCCTTGTGCGTAAAGTAATTTTGCAGGGTGTATATCAGACGATCCATACAGAAGCCTCCTCTTGAAATGCTACGCTCATTATACAAGAAATATTCTGCACGGGTCAAGAGAGGGCGGCAAATCTTAATAAAAATTAAGATTTGCCGCCCATGATTGTTCGGACAGTCTTATTTCTTGAAGATCTCGGGGGTAGTCAGAATACCCGTACGGCGCAGGCGGTATTCGTAGGTCCAAGCGTCGCCCGAGGTGACCCATGCGGGAGGACCCTGCCAACGGTGCTTTTCGTCTGCGTTATGTACGTCGCCAAAGCAGTTGCGGCGTGAAATGAATGCCGTCACACCGATGGTGTGTGCGCCTGCCTGCAGCGTGCCAAGCTCTGCTGTGTAAGGCGGGTACGCGATCACGGCGCGCTGCTCGCTGTCCACGCTGACCGTGGTTACCACAGCGTCAAAGTGCGGCACCTTGATCACAGCGTTCCAGTCGGCTTCACAGCGTACGGGGATCTTGTAGGTAACTTCACCGCCATAGAAGGGCAATCCTTGGTAGGTCAGATCGGAAAAGCCCAGCGTTTCGGGAAGCGGTACGATCTTGGCAAGTCTGCCCATGATCTGCACGCCAAAGCTGCCAAGCAGATACATTGCCTCGCAGTTGGAGCGCTGGGCAAACGGAATGGTCACGCGCAGCACGTTTTCGCCCTTGCGCAGGGGAGGCAGCGCGATCTTTTGAATCGATTTGTCTACGTAATACCCATCCGGCTTTGCGCACACGGGCTCACCGTTCCAGAAAATCGTTGCAACGTCTGCATCCTCAAGTGCGAGATAGGGGCTTTGGTAGTCGATGTCGCTCTGAATGGTGTATTCCAGCGTTACGGTATGCTCTGCGGGCTTATCGGGAATGACCCAAGGCTGCGCCTTGCCTGCGGGGTAGCCCAGCTGACGGCGGATCGCAGCGTCCGCACGCAAAATTTCCTCGGGTGCAGAGAGGGGCGCATCGTCCAGCGCGTATCTTGCCATGTCAAGCAGCAGCACGTTGGGCTCGGACAAGGTAAAGGGGACGGTTGCGGGAATGCTTGCCTCGGGTGTTACGGGTGCACTTGCCCATGCGTCGTAGCCAACGGTTGCGCGCTGAATGCTGATGGGTGTGGGAGCAGCCTCTGCTACGGGCTCATAGCCGTCATTCTCGTCTGTGTCCTCAAGGTAAAGCAGGGCAGAATCGTAGTCATGCAGCGTCATGATGATGTGCGTCTTGCCGCCCGTGCGGTTGCTGTAGCGTACGGGCTTGATCTCACCGGTCACGGTATCCCAAAGCTGTGCCTTGTATTTGCCGTTGACGTAAATGTGAATGCCTTGCGCACGCGAGAGATGCTTGTTGTAGGGCTCGTTTGCGTGCGAGATAAACAGCCAAAGTCCGTCTGTGTCACGTCTGATCTGGTGGATAAGGTTGGTGGTATACGCACCGCTGAAATCGCGGATTTCCACCGTGCGGTCGTCATACAGCTCTTCCAGCAGCGCGCCGCGCGAGAATGCGATGCGCGTGGATTGGTCAAAGAGTGCCTTGCCGCGCACGGAGGGCTTTGCGTCCTCGTATTTGGGGGCGTCACCCATGAATACCAGCTTGCCGCCTGCAGCTTTGAAGGCTTCCAGGCGCGCCAGGGTGGTGGAGCGCAGGGTTTCGCATTCGGGGACGATGATCACGTCATAAGCCATCTTGCCCACCTGCAGGGGTGCTCCCGCCTCGGGGCAGAGATCGGGCAGGGTGGATTCGCAGAGATAGTCAAAGTCAATATTGCCGCGCAGCAGCCAATCGGTAACGCTTTGGAAGTTGCCGTCCAGCTTATCGCGTACCAGCTGGGTCTGCTCATTGGGCCCCCAATGCAGCCAGTAGCTTTCCACGGGATGCACCACGCCCACCTTAACAAGCGGTGTGCCGCGGGTCAGCGCAGTGTTGACGCGCCCAAAGTGATCCTCCACGTAGGCGTACTGCGTGTACCAGGGGGACTGATAGGACATGGATGCGGGATAGTCGCGCTTTGCCGTGCCCTTCATGGATACCCAGGAAAGGTGATGCACGCGCACGGTTACGCCAAGTGCTGCCTGCCAGTCGCCGTGCAGCTTATGACCGCGGAAGTCGAAATCCCAGCCCGTCACACCGTAAAGCTCGCTGAGCATACCGGGCTTGCCGTATTGATGCACCGCGGATTGGCATTGCTTTGCCGTGGTGAACTCAAAGGAGGCGCACAGCATGTCAATGCCGGGAATGCCGAACGCGCGATAGGATCGCATGCAGTCACCAATGGCAGCGGTCTGCGAGTGCAGGGTAGGCTCTTCCATCATATGACCCGTCAGGGCAATGCCGTTTGCCTCGCACCAATCCCCGCAGGTGTCGGCAAATGCCTTGGCAAAGCGTTCGGAAATGTGGTCGTGGTAATGGTA
>JAGBXH010000398.1 GCA_017629395.1 Clostridia bacterium
CTCAAACGTGGTAAAACGCTTTTGACACTGCAGGCATTCGCGTCTGCGGCGGATGCTGGCACCATCGTTTACGGGTCTGGAATCCACAACCTTGCTCTCTGCATATCCACAAGCGGGACAATTCATAAATACTTTTCCTCCAAAAGAAAAATTTCTTTATATCAAGTATAACACATTTTTCTCGGTTTGTAAAGACCTTGCACAACATATTGTGTTAAATATTTGAAAAAATACGAAATATTCCTACATTTAGAGGTTTTAAGACAATCTTTCCCTGCGTTTCCTGTGCTTTTCGCTGGCGTTTTTCGCATTTTCATGATAAGATTGAAGCATAGAAAGGAGAGAGCCCATGACACGCATCAAATCAAAAGCAAAACAATATTCCCTGAGTTCCCCTGCCTTTTACACGGCTTTGGGCGGACTGAACGCGCTTGCGCTTGCGGCATGCGACACGGCGGTGCGCGTTGAGGCAGCCTTTACGCAAAATCCCGGTTTGATCGGCACAGCGTACATACCCGCCGTTGAGCACATCCTCGGCGGCTTGGTGGTGCTGTGCGGCGGTGTTTTGCTGATCGACTACACCGCGCGGCGTTAATATTCCTTCAGAATCTCGTGCAACCTTTGTGCCACAGGCGGCACGGTCAATCTGTCGGTGGCGTACGCTTGGCGCAAAAGCTCACCCGGCACGTAATCGTCGTATTTTTCAAACACGGGCAGCTCGCTTGCCTCCACCAAGGATTCGGGATCAATTCCCTGCTTTGCAATGCGGCAAAGCTCCCCGATCAGCGCAAAATCCCCGCTCTTTTCCATTTTGAAGGTGATATAATAGCAGCCCTCAAACTCAATGCCCGAAATGCCAAGCTGTTTTGCATGCTTTTTTAAGAGGCGGCGCAGCGTACGGAAGGCGCGCGTGCCAAGCCAAGGAAAGAGGCACCAGCTGTACCCGCCCAAGTGAATGAGCGAATGCTCATGCATACCCGTATTTCTTGCCACGTGACGCACCACGTCAAGACGTGCGCGGGCGTTGTCCTTGAGGTAAGGATATACGGTATCCTCTATCAGAATCTGCTTCATACGCTCAAGGATCTTTGTATGGATCTCGCCAAAATCTCCCGGCCAGGAGATCTCCATTTTACCTTCAACGCTTTTGACGTAGATCAGCTTGCGCGCAATATCCAGCTCTTCTACTTCCCACACGCGGCCTGCCAGGGCAAAGCGGTCGCCAACGGGGGGCGGCGTGGTGATGGTACCGATCTCGTCCGAGCCGCAGCGCACGGTATAGTCCTCGCTGTCCTTAAACACGGCATAAAAGCGGAAGCTTTTGAGCAGCTTTTCGCCTGCCAAGCCCACGATCAAGCCCTTTTCCTCGGTCATTTCGAGGAAATCATTGTTGAGCATGGAGATCATGAGCACCTTATAATCCTCCTTTCGCACGCCAAGGAAAGGCGGCAAGGAAAGCACCTTAGCAGCAAGCGCAGCGGGCGTCAGCTCGCCCTGCGCGGCAAGAATGCTCAAGGTCTGATGGAACAGCAGCGAATACGGCAGCTTTTTGCGCATGGGCGGCTCAATAAAGCGTTCCTCAATATACAGCTGCACGATGGCAATGCCGCGCAACAGCTCCCACGGAATCAGCTGTGGTAAGGGGGTGTTGGGCAGCGGATCCTCCTCGCGGAACACCATCATCATCTCGGGTGGCTGGCCGCGTCTGCCGGAGCGACCGAGTCGCTGCAAAAAGCCGCTGACCGAGTTGGGTGCCTGGTTTTGCAGTACGCGCTCAAGACGACCAATGTCAATGCCAAGCTCCATGGTCACGGTTGCGCAGGTGACGGCAAACTCTTCCTCGTTTTTCATTTTAAGCTCGGCTTCCTCGCGCAAGGATGCCGACAGGTTACCGTGGTGGATCAAAAACACATCCTGATCCCCTCTTGCGCGCGCGATCTGACGCATGGTAGCACACACGTATTCTGTTTCTTCTCTGGAGTTGGAAAACACCAGAGATTTTTTGTCTTTGACGCAATCGTAGGCGTACTCGTAGCCCGCGTCCAGCATGGCAGGCGTTTCGGTTGCCTCTTCGCCGTCCTTCTCGGATTCATCCTTGCCCTGCGTTGCTTTGGGATTTTGCACGTAAAAATGCTCAAGCCCCAATCTCCAGCGGATCTTGCCCTCGGGGAATTCCGGCACGTCGGTTTCCCTGCCCGTTCCCTCGCTCAGCCATGCCGCCGCGCCCTGCGGATCGCCAATGGTAGCGGAAAGCCCCACGCGGCGCACGTCATGCCCGATCAAGTGCGTAATGCGGTCAAGCTGGCAGCGGATCTGATTTCCTCTGTCCGTGCCCGTAAGCGTATGGATCTCGTCAATGACCACGTACCGCAGGTCGCCAAACAGGCGCGGAATATCGTTGGAGCGCGAGATCAGCATAGCTTCTAAGGATTCGGGCGTGATCTGCAGAACGCCGCGCGGATTTTCCAGCAGCTTACGCTTATGCGAAGCGGCAACGTCACCGTGCCAATGCGTCACGGGAATGCCGCTTTGGTCTAAGAGCTGCTCAATGCGGAAAAACTGGTCGTTGATCAAGCTTTTCAAGGGAGCGATATAGATCACTCCCACGCTCTTGGGAGGATTTTCCCAAAGCTCTGTAAGAATGGGAAAGAAGGCAGCCTCGGTCTTGCCGCTTGCGGTGGATGAGGTCAAGAGCAGATTACGGTCTGTCCCGAACAACGTCTCGGCAGCCGCCATTTGCAC
>JAGBXH010000399.1 GCA_017629395.1 Clostridia bacterium
GCATCGGTCAGCTCGGCATACTCACCCTTGATATAGGAAACGGTGACTGTATAGGTGGTCAATACGCCCGCCTCATTCTTGACGGTGACCGCAACGGGAATGCCGCAGGGTGCGCCTATCAGACCTTGCACGAAATCTGCGGGATAGTCGCTTTTATCCGACAGCGCGACCTCAACGTCGGTCTCACCAACGCCCGTGCCGCCGTCCGAGGACATAGACGTATAGGAAAGAACGAGCACGTCGCCCCACTTGGCAGCGCGATCGGTGATCTTCTCATATAAGCCGTTGAGCGTTTTGAGGCCCTCGATCGCCTCGTTTACCTGCGCATCGGTCACATTTACGGGCTCGATCTTGACAGTCAGACCCGTATACGCGCCCAGCGTGACGTAATCCGAGAGCGGAAAGGATAGATAATCGGGGATATCAAGCAGATCCACCGTTTCCTTTGCGGGCGGGGTCAGGTCCGCCGTCTCTTGCTCCAGCATGTCCCCGACAGAGGTGCAGGAGCACAGCGTAAGCAGCGCAACAGCCAACGCAATATATCGTAAATACTTCATAAAATCTCCTGATAAAGCCACAAAAGGATTCACCCCGCTATGCGTCGATGAATCCTTTTGTGTGGTTTTGGTTGGTAAAAAAGGATTAGTCTTCCTTCTGCTTCAGGGTGATTACCTGCTTGCCGCCGTAGAAACCGCAAGCCTTGCAAACACGATGTGCCAATACCATTTCATTGCATTCGGGATTGGAGCACTTTACCATACCGGGCATAGCGAGCTTGGAGTTGTTGGATCTTCTCTTGTCTCTGCGTGCCTTGGATACCTTTCTCTTCGGTACTGCCATAATTACACCTCCTCTTCGGTGTACAATGGACTACCGTACACCTGAATATGTCAAATTTTTTTATAAACTTATATCTGTTACCGAAATTCGGTTACATTCAAAAATTATTCGTCGTCCCCGCTCTCTTCCAGCAGCTTTGCCAGCACTGCAAGTCTGGGGTCGATTTCTTTGGTATTGCAGCCGCACTTGCCGTGCTTTAACTGCTTGCCGCACTTGGGGCAAAGCCCGGGGCAATCGTCATCGCAAAGGAATTTTGTCGGGAAAGACAGGATCATTTCCTCAACCAGCTGCTCGTCAATATCCAGCTGACCGTCTCTGACGATGATGTATTCATCCACGTTGTCTTCGATCTGCTCCTCTGTCAAGGACTTCTCTTCGGCTACGGTACGCTCAAAGCTGACCGTATAAACGCCGTCGACCTGATCAAGGCATCTTGCGCAGATGGTTCTGTACGGCATATCCGCCCGGAGCACCAGGCGCATATATCCGCCCGTGTCGGTCACCTTGCCGACCACGTGAGCGTCCGCAGTAAATTCAATTCCCTGCAAAGGCTCGGGTCTGAGCATATAATCAACGGGAATGGTGTCCACCTCTCCGCGCAGCATGGGGCCCATATCTAAAATCATAATATATACCCTCCTTGCAAACGACATAAAAAGCGACAGTAAATATTATAACCGCTAATCTGCATTTTGTCAAGTGTTTTTTGAGATTTATCGCATTTTTTTCACATTCTTCCAAGCCTTTGCTTGACAGATGCGCGATTGCATGATATACTGACCAAAGAAAGCACGGGAAAGGAGCGTTTTATGGCACGTTTTGGCATCATTTGCGAATACAATCCGCTGCACGGCGGGCACGTTTACCACCTGCAGTGCGCAAGGGCTGCGGGCGCGGACGGCATCGTTTGCATCATGAGCGGCAACTTTACGCAGCGCGCTGAGCCTGCCATGGCGCACAAGTATGCGCGTGCCGAGGCGGCGATCTCTTGCGGGGCTGATCTTGTGATCGAGCTGCCCTTCCCCTACTCTGCCGGTAGTGCCGAATTTTTCGCCTGTGGCGGTGTTGCCGCTGCGGATGCATTCGGCTGCGATTCCTTGTACTTTGGCAGCGAGAGTGGGAATATCGATCGCCTGAAGGCTTTGGCTGCCGCTTGTCTTTCCCCCGAGTTCAAGACGCAATACGACGCGCTGATCAAGACCAACATGGGCACGGCTGCGGCGTATGCCAAGGCGCTCTCTCTTGTTGCGGGAGAGGACACCACCGCGCTTTCCAACGACCTTTTGGGGATTGCCTACTGCAAGGCGATCTTGTCGGGCGGCTACGACGTCGATCCGCTGTGTACCAAGCGCATGGGGGCTGATTATAACGAAAGCAACTTGACCGAGGGGCATCCCAGTGCAACTGCCTTGCGCAAAATTTACCGCGAAGAGGGCTTTGACGCGCTGCAAGCACATCTGCCCGCGCCCACATTTGAAGTTTTGTCCCGTGCGCATGCAAAGGGTGAGCTGCTTGACAACGGTCAGGCTTTTGGTACTGCCATGCTTGCCATTTTGCGCACCATGCCCGCAGAGCAGATCGAGGCAGCCGCACTTTGCGCCTCGGGGCTTGGCGCACGCATTGCTTCCGCTGCGCAAAACGCGAC
>JAGBXH010000400.1 GCA_017629395.1 Clostridia bacterium
AGGAACGCTACAACGGCGTTATCAAGATCTGGAACAAGACCACCGACGACGTTACCAAGGCGCTGCAGAACAGCTTCAGCACCTACAATCCTATCAAGATCATGGCAGACTCCGGCGCGAGAGGTTCTATGACCCAGATGCGTCAGCTGGCAGGTATGCGTGGTCTGATGTTCGCAACCAACGGTAAGACCGTGGAGCTGCCTATCAAGTCCAACTTCCGTGAAGGTCTTAACATCATGGAGTACTTTATGGGTGCACGTTCCTCCCGTAAGTCGCTGTCGGATACCGCTCTGCGTACCGCAGACTCCGGTTACCTGACCCGCCGTCTGGTTGACGTTTCCCAGGAAATGATCATTCGCGAGGACAAGTGCGATACCACCAAGGGCGCATGGGTCAGCGATATCATTGACGATAAGGATAAGAACGTTCTCGAGCCTCTGTCCGACAGAATCGTGGGCAGATACACCATCGGTCCCGTGGTCAATCCCACGACCGGTGAGGTCATCGTTGAGGACGACACCATGATCACCGAGGAGCACGCAAAGGCAATTACCGCTGCGGGCATCCAGCAGGTATATATCAGAACGGTTATTCAGTGTCACTCCAAGTACGGTGTGTGCGCACACTGCTACGGTGCTGACCTTGCATCGGGCAAGCCCGTTCAGATCGGTGAGGCAGTCGGTATCATCGCTGCACAGTCGATCGGTGAGCCCGGTACGCAGCTGACCATGAGAACCTTCCACTCGGGCGGTGTTGCAGGTAGCGACATTACCCAGGGTCTGCCTCGTGTTGAGGAGCTGTTTGAGGCTCGTCAGCCCAAGAAGGCGGCTATCATGGCTGAGCAGACCGGTACGGTACACGTACAGGTCGGTGACGTTCCCGGTATGCACGACGTGTCCATCACCGAGGACGGAACCAACGAGTTCCACAAGTACACCATTCCTTACGGTATGCGTCTTGCTGTTGTTGACGGTGCGCACGTTGAGCGCGGTCAGGGTTTGACCGAGGGCTCCAAGGCACCCGGTGACATCATGAGAATTCTGGGTCTGGATGCCGTATACGAATATATCATCAAGGAAGTCCAGAAGGTCTACCGTTCTCAGTCGTGTAACGTAAACGATAAGCATATCGAGATCATTGCACGTCAGATGACCAGAAAGATCCGCATTGAGGACAACGGAGATACCGATCTCTTGACCGGTGCACTGGTTGATGTCAACACCTACGAGGAAGAGAACAACAAGATTGCAGAGCGTCAGAGCGCGGGCGAGACCTGGCTCAAGCCTGCTGAGGGCTCTCACGTATTGCTTGGTATCACCAAGGCGTCGCTGCAGACCGAGTCCTTCCTGTCCGCTGCATCCTTCCAGGAGACCACCAAGGTGCTGACCGAGGCTGCGATCCGCGGTAAGGTTGACCACCTGCTGGGTCTGAAGGAGAATGTCATTATCGGTAAGCTGATTCCCGCAGGTACGGGTATGCGTTGCTATCATGACGTTGACGTCAAGCACGTTGAGCCTGCTGCAGAGGAAGATGCTGAGGAAGCTATCTGAGATAGCATAAGCACTTGAAAAGATAAGGGGAAACGCGGTTTTGTGCCGCGTTTCCCCAAAGTGCCGTATTAGAGGGGGCAAAAATGCCCAAAATCCCATGCAATAAGCAAAAAGGGACACAAATGTGGTAAAACATATTTGTGCAAAACGTAGAAAATTAAGCACTCTGTTTTTGCATCTTGACAAAAAAAGAGTGAAATGCTATAATAAGTTGTATCTGCGCTATGGGTGGAGTGTGCCCAAAACGACGCATTTCAGTCAAATTGACAGTTTCGCAGCATGCTGCGTCTGTATATAAACATTAAATTTCTGAAGAAGGAGGAAGACAAGGAAGTATGCCAACCTTTAACCAGCTCGTCAGACAGGGTCGTAGCGATAAGGTGTACAAGTCCAAGGCACCCGTGCTGCAGAAGGGCTTCAACACTTTGAACAACGTTCCCACCGATCAGGCATCTCCCCAAAAGAGAGGTGTTTGCACCAAGGTTTCCACGACCAGCCCTAAGAAGCCTAACTCCGCTATGCGTAAGATCGCGAGAGTCAGACTGACCAACGGCCTCGAGGCAACCGTTTATATCCCCGGTATCGGCCACAACCTGCAGGAGCACTCCGTTGTCCTCATCAGAGGCGGTAGAGTAAGAGACCTGCCCGGTGTACGTTACCACATTATCCGCGGTACTCTGGATGCTCAGGGTGTTGCAAACCGTGCACAGAGCCGTTCCAAGTACGGCGCTAAGGTTCCCAAGAAGAAGTAATTCGGGGGACAAAACAACAGGTATTAAGCATTTTGGGACCGTCTGAAGTTTTAGTAAATTTAATGTTTATATAAAACGACCGACGCGTGCTAACAGAAGATTGCTTTTGAGTACCAATGATCTCATTTTTAAAAATTTGATGAAGGAGGGAAGTACAGTGCCGAGAAGAGGTCGTATATCCAAAAGAGATGTATTGCCGGATCCGTTGTACAATTCCAAGCTTGTTACCAAGCTGATCAACAACGTGATGTATGACGGCAAGAAGGGAGTTGCTCAGAAGATTGTTTACGATGCATTTGAGATCATCGAAGCAAAGCAGGGCAAGAATCCCCTTGAGGTATTCCAGGCTGCTCTTGATAACATCATGCCCGAGCTTGAAGTAAAGGCTCGCCGTGTAGGTGGTTCTACCTACCAGGTACCGATGGAAGTAAGAGCTGACCGTAAGCAGACTCTTGGTCTCCGCTGGCTGGTTGCATATTCCAGAAAGCGCGGAGAGGCTACCATGGCAGAGCGTCTCGCAGGTGAGATGATGGACGCTATCAACAATGCCGGTGGCGCATTCAAGAAGAAGGAAGAAACTCACAGAATGGCAGAAGCCAACAAGGCTTTCGCACACTACAGATACTAATTTTATCAAGGAGACCGTTAGAATATGCCTAGGGAATATTCGCTTGAAAATACGCGAAATATCGGTATCATGGCGCACATCGATGCCGGTAAGACCACCACATCCGAGAGAATCCTGTTCTACACAGGTAAGACTCACAAGCTGGGTGAGGTACACCAGGGCGCAGCAACGATGGACTGGATGGAAGAAGAGCAGGAGAGAGGTATTACCATTACTTCCGCAGCAACTACTTGCGTGTGGAAGGGTCACCGTCTGAACCTGATCGACACCCCCGGCCACGTTGACTTTACCGTAGAGGTTGAGAGATCTCTGCGCGTGCTCGACGGCGCAGTTACCGTATTCTGTGCTAAGGGTGGCGTTGAACCCCAGTCCGAAACTGTCTGGAGACAGGCAGACAAATACCGTGTACCGAGAATGGCATATGTAAACAAGATGGACATCACCGGCGCGGACTTCTACCGCGTGCTGGGCATGATGGAGGAGAGACTGCATACCAATGCAATCCCGATCCAGCTGCCTATCGGCAAGGAGATGACCTTCCGCGGCATCATTGACCTGGTCAAGATGGAAGCCGTTGTTTACTATGACGACCTTGGTAAGGACATCAGAATCGAGCCCATCCCCGAAGATATGCTGGAGCTTGCTCAGGAATACCGTGCAAAGATGGTAGAGGCAGCTGCAGAGCAGGATGACGAGCTGATGGAAAAGTTCCTCTGCGATGAAGAGCTCACCGAAGAGGAAATCAAGGGCGCACTCCGCAAGGCGTGCATCGATAACAGAATCGTTCCCGTTGTTTGCGGTACCTCTTACCGTAACAAGGGCGTTCAGAAGCTGCTTGACGCAGTTATCGACTATATGCCTTCTCCTCTGGATATTCCTCCCGTAACCGGTGTAAACCCCGATACCGACGAGGAAGACAGCAGAGAAGCATCCGATGAAGCTCCCATGTCCGCACTGGCATTCAAGATTATGACCGACCCCTTCGTAGGAAAGCTTTGCTATTTCCGCGTATACTCGGGCGTAATCAACGCAGGCGACACCGTGTACAACTCTACTAAGGGTAAGCGCGAGCGTCTGGGTAGAATCCTGCAGATGCATGCAAATGACCGTAAGGACATCGACGCATGCTACAGCGGTGATATCGCAGCAGCAATCGGTATCCGTTACTCCACCACGGGTGATACCTTCTGCGATGAGAAGAAGCCTATCATTCTGGAGAACATGGAATTCCCCGAGCCCGTTATCCGTCAGGCTATTGAGCCTAAGACCAGAGCGGGTCAGGAAAAGATGGGTATTGCTCTGTCCAAGCTGGCTGAGGAAGACCCCACCTTTAAGACCTACACTGATGAAGAAACCGGCCAGACCATTATCGCTGGTATGGGTGAGCTCCACCTTGAGATCATCGTAGACAGACTGCTGCGCGAGTTCAAGGTTGAGGCTAACATTGGTAAGCCCCAGGTTGCATACAAGGAAACCATCCGCAAGAAGGTTGACCATGAGTGCAAGTACAAGCGTCAGTCCGGTGGTTCCGGTCAGTACGGTCACGTCAAGATCATCGTTGAGCCCAACGAGCCCGGTAAGGGTTATGAATTCGTTAACGCAACCGTTGGCGGTTCTATCCCCAAGGAATACATCCCCGCAGTTGACGCCGGTATTCAGGGCGCAATGCAGAGCGGTGTACTCGCAGGCTACAGCGTAGTTGACGTTAAGGTAACCCTTTACGACGGTTCTTACCACGAAGTCGACTCTTCCGAAATGGCGTTCAAGATTGCCGGTTCTATGGCATTCAAGGAAGCTATGCGTAAGGCTGACCCCGTGCTCACCGAGCCTATGATGAAGGTTGTTACCATTGTTCCCGAGGACTACATGGGTGAAGTTATTGGTGACTTCAACTCCCGTCGTGGTCAGATCAGCACTATGGAAGCTCGCACCGGTGGCGTTGAGGAAATCATCGCGCACGTGCCGCTGTCCGAGATGTTTGGTTATGCTACCGACCTGCGTTCCAAGACCCAGGGCCGTGGCATCTACTCCATGGAGCCCAGCCACTTCGCTGAGGTACCCAAGTCCATTCAGGAAACCATTGTCAAGAGCCGTGCTAAGAACGACTGATTGACGTAAAAACAAACAAAAATTTTAAGAAAGAATAATTACGGAGGATTTTCAAAATGGCAAAGCAAACATTTGAAAGAACCAAGCCCCACGTTAACATTGGTACCATCGGTCACGTTGACCACGGTAAGACCACTCTGACCGCTGCTATCACCAAGACTCTGTCTCTGGGCCAGGGCAACGTTGAGTTCATGGCATACGACCAGATCGACAACGCTCCCGAGGAAAGAGCAAGAGGTATCACAATCAACACCAGACACGTTGAGTACGAGACTGAGAACCGTCACTACGCTCACGTTGACTGCCCTGGCCACGCTGACTACGTTAAGAACATGATCACCGGTGCTGCACAGATGGACGGCGCGATCCTCGTTGTTGCTGCATCCGACGGTCCTCTCCAGCAGACCCGCGAGCACGTTCTTCTTGCTCGTCAG
>JAGBXH010000401.1 GCA_017629395.1 Clostridia bacterium
ACAGGCTCGTCCATCATCATGCAGAAAGGTGCTTGAGAGCGGGCAATGTAGTGATATGCCAGCTTTTTGCAGCCGTACCAGTCAACAACCGCATCGGAAACCTGCGGCCAACCATCGGCAATGTTCCACCAAAGAATGCCGTTCATGCGCCCTTTTTTGATGCGAAACTTTTCAATGAAATACTTGACCGCCTCAGCCTGAGAAACCTGACTTTGTCGTGCAAAGGTGTCAAGATCATTTGCAGGTGTGCCGAACAACCGCTCTACCTGGCTGACCATAAGTCGATTGCGGTAGAAATACGGATTACCGTCCAGATAAGACTCCATGCCTGCTGCGTGGATCAGCCAATCGGGATGATCGCAGATCTCGTAAATCGACTCCTTGGGCAGGCTTTCCGCAGGAATGAATTTTTTGATCGATTCCGGTGAGGGGCAGCCATGGTAGCCAATCTCGGATGCAAAGTGGCACTCAGCGTTACCGTAGAAATCGCCCTTGAAATAGTCACGGGGCCCCCACAGATGATCCTCGGAGGGCATACCGTATTTGTAAGCGGTAGGGTCAAGATACGGGCTGCTGGGCAGATACGGGCGCGTTGCGTCGTGATTGCGCAGCTCGCGCAGAATGGTGTCACGCGTGATTTTGTTAAAGTTGGGATCAAGCATCGCCGTCGGGTCATCGTCCGTTCTGTGCGATTCCCAATACGGCACGACGAAAATATCACATTCGTTATCCCCTGCCCACAAAACAAGCGCGGGATGGTTGCGCTTTTCAATCGCAATATGCTTGATCTCTTCCTTGACAAGCTTGCAAAGTCTTTCGTCATCCGGATAATGACCGCAAGCAAAGCTGAAATCCTGCCAGATCATGATGCCGTGCTCGTCACAGTAGTCGTACAAGACGTCACTGGGATATACGTTACCGCCCCAGCAGCGGATCATATTACAGCCCTGCTCATCCGCAAGTTTGATATTGCGCAGCGTGTAGTCATCGTGTCTGGACGGGAACGCATCACAAGGCACCCAGTTCGTGCCCATGGCGAAAATGCGCTTCCCGTTGACAATGAAGCAGAAATCACCGTCATCGCCCGAGCAGGATGTACGCTTAAGCTCCAATGTACGGATGCCAAAGCGATATTTGACGCGATCGTATACAACGCCATCCTTGACAAGTGTGATCTCCATATCATACAGATTGGGATCACCGTAATTCTTGGGCCACCAGAGCTTGGGGGCTAAAAATCCGAAGTCGATCTTGCAGGAAGCGCAGAAGGGTCTGTATTCATGATGAAATACACTCTCGCCGCACTCACCGTGCAGAATGACGCGGAAATCGGAAATGAAATCCTCGTCAGACTCAATACGCAACGTGGTGCAAATAAATGCATCATGCTCATTCGCCCATCTGGTATAGGTAAAGGGATCAACGATGCGACTCTTGGGCTTATACACGATTTCCACGGGCTTCCAAAGGCCGCCGGAAACAAAGCGCGGCATAATATCCCAACCAAACATGGAGCCTGCCTTGCGCAACTGAATGCCATCCTGATTGTACTTCAAACCAAAGCACATGGCAGGCACTTCAAATTGACGTGCGTAAATTGCCGAGGGCAGAATATGTACCAGAATGGTGTGCTTTCCATCCTCTATATCGCGCAAATCAAAGGTATGGGCATGGAACATGTTTTCCACAAAGCCGAGCAGATTTCCGTCAAGATAAATTTCCGCAGCAGTATCAATGCCGCCGAACACAAGCTCGGCATCGTTGCCCTGCTTGCTTTGATAGTTGAATTCTGTAAAATAGTAGAGGTGAAGATTTTCTAGGCGCTGCGCTTTGACCGGATTTTGCCCGAAGTACACGTCATCAAGTATACCTTCGCGCATAAAATCCAACTCAAAGTTGCCCGGAACACTTGCCTTAATTATACGGTAACCGCTCAAAGTAACGTCGTCAGGTGTCTTAAATGCAATGCCTTTACTTTTTACATAGGCATTTTCGACCCAAGTAAGGCTCCAATTAGAAAGCTGAATGCGATGTTCCATAAAAATCTCCTTTCATCAGAAGCTGAACGTCAACTGGTCTGTTTCATTGATATTGTCAAGTACGCCATTGCGGCGCAGAATGTCGATGACTGCTTGAGAGAGCTTGGCACGAATCTTGAGATCCTCAACCGAGAAGAACGGCTCCTCAGCTCTTGCGCGTACAATGTTCTCCGCAGCAGTTTCACCAAGTCCGCCAAGCGAGGAGAACGGCAGGCGGATCTTGCCGTTTTCGGGCAGAAATTCACGCCAGTCTGACTTTTCAAGATCAACGGGTAAGAATCTGATACCGCGCGCAAAAGCTTCGTTTGCAAGCTGCAGAACGGGTATGCTGGCTTGTTCCTTGGGGGATGCGTCAAATCCTCTGTCCTCAATATCCTTGATATGTGCGACAAGCGCTTTTTTGCCCTTCATGATCAGCTCACCGTCAAATCCATCGGACTGAACGGTAAACATCGCACAATAGAATGCAAGAGGAATATGTACCTTATACCATCCAAGACGAATCGCAGACATGTCGTATGCGGCTGCGTGTGCCTTGGGGAACATGTATTTGATGCGCTTGCAGGACCAAATATACCATTCGGGGACGCCCGCCTCCAGCATTTCCTGCTCATACTCGGGTGTAAGTCCCTTTCCCTTTCTGACCATTTCCATGATCTTGAAGGCATGGTCCTTTTGCACGCCGTAGTCGATCAGCGCCAGCATGATCGAGTCACGCGTACCGATAACCTCGGAAATGGTACAAGTACCGTTCTTGATCAGCTCCTGCGCGTTGTTTGTCCAAACATCCGTACCGTGCGAGAGTCCCGAGATCTGCAGCAAGTCGGAGAAGGTCTGCGGTTTACACTCCTGCAGCATCTTGATAACAAACTTAGTGCCAAGCTCGGGCAAGCCAAGCGTACCGAGCGGACAGTTAATATCCTCAGGCGTGATGCCAAGCGGCTTGGTAGACAAAAACAGCTCATAGATCGAGCGGTCGTTCATGGGCACGTCAAGCACGCTGGTATCGGAGTACTTTTCCAGATACTTGTACTTGGTAGGCATATCGTGTCCCAGCTCGTCCAGCTTGAGCAGCGTATCGTGCAGATATTCGAACGTAAAGTGGGTGGTAACAATATCAGATTTAACGTCCTCGGCGGGATGCTGTACGGGACAGAAGTCATAAACCTCCATAGTCTTGGGCACGACGACGATGCCGCCCGGGTGCTGACCTGTGTTGCGCTTAACGCCTACGCAGTTAGCAACCAATCTGTTTGCCTCTGCGTTGGATACGCTGACGTTGCGCTCCTCGAAGTACTTCATAACGTAACCGTACGCGGTCTTATCGGCAAGCGTACCGATCGTACCCGCACGGAACACGTTTTCCGCACCGAACAGTTCTTCGGTGTACTTATGCACGCGTCCCTGCACCTCGCCCGAGAAGTTCAGGTCAATATCAGGCGATTTATCACCATAGAACCCAAGGAAGGTTTCAAACGGGATGTCGTGTCCGTCATAATTGAGCTTGGTACCGCACTTGGGACAATTTGCGTCAGGAAGGTCAAAGCCCGAACCGATTTTGTGCTTTTTTGCATACTCAAAATCGGAATATTGACAATTCGGGCACCAATAATGCGCAGGCAGCGGGTTTACCTCGGAAATACCCGCCATGGATGCTACCACGGAAGAGCCAACCGAGCCACGAGAGCCAACCAGATACCCCTGCTGCTCACTGTACCAAACCAGCTTTTGCGCGATCATATAAAGCACCGCAAAGCCGTTTTTGATAATGGACTCCAGCTCTCTTGCAAGTCGCGATGAAACGATCTCGGGCAGCGGATCGCCATACATCTTTTTTGCCTTTTCCCAACAGATGCGCTGCAGATCCTCCTCTGCTCCCTCCATTGTGGGTGTAAACGTCCCCTTGGGGAACGGGCGGATGTTGCTTTCGATCATGTCGTTGATCATATTGGTATTGGTGACAACGACCTCATAGGCTTTTTCCTCGCCCAAATAGGAGAATTCCTCCAGCATTTCCTCGGTGGTTCTGTAGTAGAGGAAGATATCGCGGTCACCATCCTTGAACTTCTGACCGCAAAGCAGGATTTTTCTGTAAATGCCGTCCTCTTTATTAAGAAAATGCGCGTCACACGTTGCCACTACAGGCTTATTGTATTGCTCGCCGAGTGCCACGATGCGTCTGTTAAGATCTCGCAATCCCTCTTCGTCCGCAACCTTGCCCTCGTCAATCAAAAACATA
>JAGBXH010000402.1 GCA_017629395.1 Clostridia bacterium
TCCTGCGAGCTGTACTTGGGATACGGCAAAATTCCCATGGATGCTCCCGTTTCCATCAGCTCGATCGCGCCTTGCAGCGTCGTGCCGTAAAACAGCACTCTGCCCTCGGCAAACGCCTGCGCAGGCATTTCGGCAAGATCGGGCGACACGATATAATCCGACATACTGACGTAAAGCGAAGGATTACCGATACACAAGTCATACACCGCAGCATACACCTCGTTGATGCGCTCCACGTTCTGATCGGCATACACGGGCAGATTATCCGCATCCTTACGAATGATCACAGCATCGGTAGATGCGGCAAAAGGCTGATCGGTTTCAAAGCACACACCGGCAAAACCGAATCGGTCATGCTCTGTGGAGAACACGGCATCACCATTGAGATCCGCAGTAACGTAGCGCGCTGCCTCCATCAACGCATATATATTCCAAGAGCCTTTGCGTACAAAGTGAGGCAGATTTTCCAAGCCCGTTGCAAGCGCGGGATTGTAAACGATCAGCGAAGTCTGCAGCAGCGCGTCGGGCGTGAGCGCACCGCTTGCCATAGGCAAATTGCCGCCCATTCCGTACGCCTCGTCACAGAAGGGATCCCACCATTCCGCAGACAAGCTGACGTAAGGCAGATCATGCATATTTTCCAGATATCCGTTCGTGGCAAGATCCGTAGCGGCTCTTGCCATTTGCGCATAGACGATATCAAAATCCCCCTGTCCTGCGTGGACGTCGTTTCGGACAAGATCCGTAAGCTTTATCACATCTTCCGCGAACAACGGCTCAAGCTCGATCCCGTAAACCTGATACATCATCAGATTGCGCTCCAAGGTCGCCTGCGTGACCATGTCCGCATCGTTCACCTCGGGCAAGCCAAGGTCAATCTGCTTGTATCCCAGCACCGTCACACGCTCTCCCGCATACAGGTCGCCGGGCAGATCTTCAATCACAGAACCACCGGTCGCAATCTCCGAGGTCATTTCATCCCACGTCTGCGGGGGCTCGGTGTCGATCGGCCACGTTTCCAATACTTCCGTTTCGGGGAATAGGGTTTCTTCGTTCCATACGGTTTCGGGCTCGACTTGCACAGGCGGCGTCAATATCCCGTTATCAACGTCGACCTCGGGTGCTTCCCCGCTGCCAAGCAGCTCGCCCACGAGTCCGCCGAATTGCATATCGCACGCGGCAAACGAGCCGATCAGCAAAAGGCTGATCAATATCAATGTCAATCTTTTTTTCATACGCTATTCCTCCTTTTCAAGGTCTTCGAGTTCATTTTAGCACATTTTTTCTCATTTGTAAAGGGGTTCCCAATCCCTACATATATATAGACGCCAAAAATGCAAAAAAGTTCCGCGAAAACAGAAAAAATTTTCGCGGAACGCATATTTTTTTAATTTTCTGCCGGTGCAAGCGTGATCTTGCGCGAAATACCAAGGTACGCGCCGCCCGTGATATACTGCACAAGCCCGGGGGCGAGCTCGTCCTCGTGCGAAAAATGCAAATGCCCTGCAATGACGGCTGCTATGCGCGATGCGGGATCGCGCACGTAGTCACAAAAGCGCAGCGTGGCGTCGTTTTTGACGATCGCGCCCTCTCCGATGTTGATATTCCTGCGCCAATCGCGCACGGTATCGTCGTGCAACGAGGGGCAGTTGATGGGGATATGCATGCACAGCACGATGGGCTTACCCTTTTTTGCAAGCTGCTCTAAAAACGAAAGATCCGCATCCTGCACGCACTCCATGCCGTCGTCAATGCCCGCAATGATGACGTCGTCAAATTCCAGAAAGTGCCGCGCGACCGCACCGTCTGAGGCGGGCGCAAATTTGCCGTAGTGCGCTTCCCTTGCCCCCGCGGTGTGATAATCGTCCGAAAACGACCAATCGTGATTGCCTATGACGAAAAAGGTCGGCAAGCCGCCCTGATCGATTGCGCTGTACAGCGTTTGCACGTTGGGCGCGCTTGGCGTATCGGTGATATCTCCCGTCATGAGCATATAGTCCGCACCCCATGCACGTGCATCGGCATAAAACTCCCGCAGCCGCTGCTCGGCAGGCGTACCGTCGGCTTCAAAAATGCAACGCGCACGCAAAGCCGCCTCCTCATGGCGATGCTGCGGCTCGTCCGCGCCCATCTTGGTCAGATGCAGGTCGGTGATGTGATACAGCTTATACGCTCTTTTCAAGCCCTTGATGGCAATGGTAGTTTCCATAACTGCTCCTTTTTTGAAAAACGGGCTGCCCTTGCGGACAGCCCGTTATGATGTATCTTAGCAAATATTAGTAACCGTACGCTGCCAGGATCTTCTGAAGCTCCTTCTTGGTCTGCTTTTCATCCTTGGTGATGTTCTTGACGATAGAGGGGCTCTTGCTGTTCAGCGAGGTCTGCACGATGGACGAGCAAGCCAGCGACTTGTGGTGGAAGTGCGTGTAACCAAAGTCAAATACCTTGTTACGGATGATGATGTCAACCATCTCAGCGGACTCGGGGTCACGCGCGGTCTTGGACTTTGCAACCTTTTCGTACAGGGTCTCGGTTACCATGTAGTAAGAGGAAGAGGAAAGAACCTCCATCATGTAGCCTGCCATATCCAGATTTTCAGAGGAAACGCTCTTGGGAACGACGACAACGGAAGCAGAACCGTTTACAAAGCTCAGGTAATCCTCCTGCTTTTCATCGTACTTGGGCTGAGGCAGAAGACCGAAATCGTTCTCCATGTCCTTAAGACCAATTGCACCGGACAGGTAGCTTGCATACATCAAAGATCTGCCGGACTTGAATACGCCTGCGGGCTCAGCGTACATGCTGTTGTTTGCAATGTATTCCTGAACAGTGACGTGGAAGGACTGCTGGGTAACGATGAGCTCATAGATCTTGTCGTAAACAGTCTGCAGTCTGTCGGTATTTGCATCGTATACGGGCAGGTGATCCTCATCAAAGGAGAACAGGGTGCAGCCTGCGCCGAAGAAGAAGTTGTAGTCACAGTCAAGCGACCAGCCTACAAGACCGTAGAAGTCATCCTGATATGCAACCTTACCGTCACCGTTGAGGTCCTTGGTGCGGTCCTTGGTCAGAAGCAGCATGTCATCGATCGTCCAAGTGCCCTCTCTTGCATCGTCGTAGGGGTACTCCAGACCGTACTCATCGAACAAATTCTTGTTGAAAATAACTGCAGCGGTAATGGTATTGGTGCTGGGCAGCAGGTCGCCGCAAGCCAGCAGCATGCTATCACCGATCATAAAGCCATTCTTGCAGTCCTGGTCCCACCAAGGCTGATCAAAGTTTACGTGCTCCAGATCGTTGAGCTTATAGAGGTTGTTGCCAAGTGCTAAGTTGGTCGCTGCGTCCACCATGTGCTGATACACGATGTGGTATTCGCCCGTACCTGCGGTCACGTCGGTTTTGACGTCCTGACCGAGGGTCACGTAGTCCTCTACGAGCAGACCGTTGATCTCAATGCCGTAAGCCGCTTCGATCTTGTCGTTTCTTCTGTAAACAGCGTCCTCAAGCGGGTCGGAAGAGTTCTCTTCGGGACCGATATCGGTGTTCTTGTTACTGAGAATGACAAGTTCCTTACCCTTATAGGCATCCGAATGCTCAAGGTCAGCGCTGACCCAGTTGGTCTCTTCCTCGTTTGCGCCGACGGAGGAATCCTCGCCCTGGTCGGGATTCACGCAGGAAGCCAGCATAGCGATCATCATAACGCCGCACAAAAGCAAAACTAAAAGCTTTTTGTACATAAGTATGTCCTTCTTTCTTATAAATATTTTTATACGGGTAATATTGTACCATAATTTCCATCGGTTGTCAAGACAAAGTTTCAACAGCTATTTTGTGCAACTTGCACGATAAAAAGGAATCCCCTGTAAACAAGGGATTCCTTGATGGATTGATCAATCGTCGTAGCCGTAAGCCTTGAGGATCTTTTTGAGCTCGGTTCTGGTTCTGCGCTCGGAGGTGGTAATATCCTTTACGATCGAGGTCTTGCCCGATTGCAGCGCGGTCTGCGCAATGTTAAAGCAAGGGAAATCCTGACCGGAGAAATGCGAGTAACCAAAGTCAAATACCTTGTGACGGATGATGATATCAACCATCTGTGCCGACTCGGGGTCACGAGCGTTCTTGGACTTTGCAACCTTTTCGTACAACGTATCGGTCACCATGGTATAGGAAGAGGATGCCAGCGCCTCGAGCATGTAGCCTGCAACTGCGAGGTTATCATCACTCAAACTGCTGGGCACGCACGCCATGCTTGCACTGCCGTTGACAAAGCCCAGGTAATCTACCTGCTTTTCGTCATACTTGGGGTTGGGCAGGACGCCGTAGTCGTCCACCATGTCACGCAGACTGGTCGCCGTGGACAGATAGGTCGGGAAGAACAGTGCTCTGCCGTCACGGAACACGTCAATGGTCGCGGTGTACATACCGGGATCCTTATCGTACTGTGCCCAGGTAACGTGGAAAGAGTTCTGCGTGATGATCAGCTTGTAGATCTTATCGTAGATCTGCTGCAGTCTGTCGGTATCGGGATCAAATACGGGCAGGTGATCCGCATCGTAGGAGAACATGGTTGCGCCCGTACCGAAGAACAGGTTGAAATCGGCATCGGCAGCCCATGCGGTCACGCCGAAATAGTCGTCGGTATAAACGATCTTACCGTCACCGTTGAGGTCCTTGGTCTGATCCTTGGTCATCTCCAGCATATCGTCCAGAGTCCACTTTCCTTCTCTTGCGTCGTCATAGGGGAATTCCCAGCCGTTTTCTTCAAACTGGTTCTTGTTGAACAAAACAGCTGCAGTAATCAGCATAGCGGAGGGCAGCAGGTCACCGCACACCATCATCATGCTGTCGCCGATCACAAAGCCCTTCTTGCAGTCCTGGTCCCACCATTCACTGTCGAAATCCACGTATTCAAGGTCGGTCAGGTTGTACAAATATCCACCGGGAGCAAGAGCGCGCGCTGCGTCGATCATGTGCTGGTACACGATGTGATATTCACCCGTGCCCGCGGTAACGTCGTTCTTGACAGCGGTAGAGATCAGGTTATAGTCGGACTGGTAGGCACAGTTGAACTCAATGCCCAGCTCATTTTCCAGCTTGTCGTCACGTCTGTAAACCGCGTCCTCCAAGGGGTCGGAGGAGCTTTCCTCGGGAGCGATATCATACTCGTTGTAGGACAGGATGACCACCTCAACGTCCTTGAGATTGAGGTCAACCTTGTCGAGCTTGAGATCGGGGTTCATCCAGTAGCTCTCTTCCTCCACAACGGAGCCGTTTTCATCGGTTTCGGTACTGCCCTGCTGCTCGGGTGCTTTTTCCACACAGCCCGCAAGCATAGCAAGCAGCATACCGCAAAGCAACAGCCATACGATCAGCTTTTTCATAGTCAATTCTCTCTTTCATAGTGATTTTGAAAATATTTCATATTATTTTACCACATAAATGCGCGCGTGTCAAGGGATTTGCACATCAAAAAGGGCGACCGAAGCCGCCCTTGTAAAGGTTTATTCGGTTGTTTGATCCTCTTGCTTAACTCGCTCCGCTTGTCTCTTTTTGCGCTTTTTGCCAAGCTTGACCAGTATGACGATCAATACGGTGAGCACAGCGATGATCGTAAGCGCAATCAGCACAACAACGGCAATGATGCAGACAAATAAAATCGTGTACGGAGTCACTACAAGTTTTGGGTTTTCCACCTCACACAAGGTAAAGATCAGATCCTCGTCGGGCAAGCCCTCCAAGTGGATCTTGTATCCCGCGTCGGTCTTTGTCCACTCCTTTGGTGCAATGCTGTACTCTCCCTTGCGCTCCTTGACCATGACGTAGGGCGTATTGATATAGATATCCAGCGTGCCGAACTCGGTCCATGTTGAAGCGGGCGTCAGAAAATACTCATAGGCATAAGTAGGCTGCTCATATCTGCCGTTAATATGGGGATACAGAGGAGCTGTGACCGTGTTGGTCAGCCGCTCGCCCGGTGCGAGCATGATCTCGTACTCATACCATTGCAAAAGATGCTGCGAAACATCCCAATTGACACCGCCGTACAGACCGAGTGCTCTTTCAGAGTACTCAAGCTGTGCTACAACTGCATTAAACCAATCGTGCGCTGCCACACCCGACGCAGGATCGTAATATTGCATGGCAAGCGCGCCAAAGGTGGTGCTGGTCTTGTCTACCACACTCATGCTGCCCTCGATCTCGGTTTCCAAAGAGCCGTTTTCAAAGAACTTCCATTCCAGCTCGCCGACATCCTCACCCAATACGCACACCGTGATCTCGGCATCAGACGTGTGCACGGATGCCCAGCCCGCACGTCCGTTCTCATCCGAATGGTAGCCGCCCAGATTTTCCAACATAAAGCGCGTATGTTCAAAGGCACCGTCAAAATACGTTGCCGCACGGGCAGAGCGGTATGTCTGCTTATCCACACTTATGCGGTAGGTATAGACATGCACGGGCAGATCGTAGGACAAAAAGCTATCCGTGCGGTAATCGTCCTGCAGCTTTGCCATTTCTTCTACAGGATCAAAATTGTAAAGCGAGCCATCCCAATAGCTGTGCCGCACTGTGGTCTGTACCGCTGCACCGTTTATCTGCGCGCCGTATTCGGAAGCATTGTCTGGCGTGAAGTAATCACGCTTGTCAGGATCATAAATTTCACCGTATTGAGGGTTGATGCCAAACGGAAACAGCAATTTTGCCGTGACCGTCATATCACTTGGATTGTAAAAAGTATATTCCGCCGTCACACTTGCATCATAGGCAAGATAGTCCTCGATGCTGCTGTAACGATTGCTTGGAAACGCCCCTATATCAAAGGTCAGCGTTTCGTGCTCCACCACCAAAGGGCATTCCCCTTCCGTGGTCAACACGCCCGACGCGCTCACGCCCTCCCAATAGGATGGCGCGGAATTGGCAGATGCGGGAAAGACCGCAAGAGCGCACAGCAGCACGCCTATGACGGAAACGAAACATATTTTACGCGTTGGTTTGCTCATCGTGATCCTCCTTCTCGTCTGTCGCATCATTCGTGTCTTGTTCGGCAGGCGGCGCTTGGCTATTTTCCTGCTCCTTGAGATTGGCTTTCTTTTTCTTGCGTCTGCGAATCAACAGCACAATGAGAACGATAACAGCTGCAATCACAACCACAGCAAGCAGCACGGGCAAGGCGTGCAGCAACAGCATTATGATCAGGATCACGACAAAGAAAAACATCATTGCCAAAAAGCCAAAATCAATATTGATCCTGCCCTTGCTCGTGGAAACGACCAGATAGGGTGCATCAATTTCTCCTGTGTACGCATATCCGTCCTCCACCTCGGTAAACTCCTTGGGATCGGGATAATAATCCCACTTTTTGAGCCGCAGATCGGTCACGGCGTGCACGCTGACCTGCCCGCACGCGCTCCATTGCTCCGCCACGGGCAGCGCGATGGGGTAGGTATAGATCGGGGGCGTTTTGTAATCGTGTACAAAGGGGTAGAGCGGCGACTTTACCGTCACGGTCGTGCGCTCTCCCGCCTCGAGCGTAAGGGAAAAGACCTGCATTGCCTGCAAGCAGCTGTCGCCCGCCAAGCCGTACTTCGTGAAATTGCAGGTGCCCTCGGTATACTCGTAATAGTTGTCATTCCGCGTCAGATACGCGAGCGTGGCATTGTAATAATCGATCTCGCTGCAGCCGAGCGCTGCGTCGTAGCCCGTCATGCAATATTCCTCAAAGGTGATCTCCTCTTTATCCTGCAGCGTCACCTCGATCTCCCTCGGCTCGCCCTTGTCGGGATACGGCTCGGTGCTTCCCTTCCAATCTAGCGCGTCAATATCCTCGCCTATGACGTAAACGGAAACGACGTCCTCACACGCAGAAATCTGCGTGCCATAATTCAAATAGGTATCAAAACGGGCGTCGCCCGAGCAGATCATGCGCGTACCTGTATATTCGGGTAGCGTTGCGCTGATGTAAGCGTTCTCATGTTCCTCCTTCGGCAAGAGCAAATACGTATATTTGTACACGGGCGTATTGCGGTAAAATATACCCTCTTCGATATAATCGTCCGACAAATACTTCACCCCGTACGCATGGGAGCGGATTTTTGCCTCCTGGGCTGTTTTCGATTGGGTGTAATCGTACGCGTTGTAGCAAAAGACGTGTCTTGTCTGCGTTTCGACCTGCTCACCGCCGATCTCAACCGTGTACTTTTCCGCATCCGCACCCGCGGGCAGCTCATGTGCATACCACGGCATGGACGCTGCAGCGTTATGCGTCAGCAGCTCGACGCTTACGGCATGATCGGTGGGATTATACAGCGTATAGGTGGCTGTCATTTGCCCGCCGTACGCCAAAAACTGCTCTGCCGTTTTGTATTCCTCTAAAGGCAAGTCGCGGACATCCATGTATATCTCGGTGCTCTCTATGGCAAGCTCGGTCTTGCCGTTCATGACGTACAAGCCGCCCGCAACCGATCCGCGATACGGCTCGGCAGGGGTAAATGCAAAAACAGGCATAACGGCAAGGACGCACAGCAGTACGCAAAGGAATACGGAAAATGCGATTTTTGGTGTTCTGTTTTTCATGATTGTGCTCCTTTCTCGGTTTCCTGTTTTGTAGCTTGATCGGTTGGGAAGGCGGGTTTGCCCTTGCGCTTGCCTGACGTTCTGCGCTCATGCAGCAGCACAAGCAGTGCAATCAAGCCGCCTATTGCCGCGAACGGCAACGCGTACAATATTATGGTGATGATGAAGCGTAAAAATTCTAAAACACCGGCAAGTGTCAATGATGCGGTATTGAGATTACTTTTATTACTGAGTGTAAAGCGCACTATGGGCGTTTCGGGATCGATCTGCATGACATATCCCTGCTCGATACGCTGGTAATCATCAGTCTTATGGGTGTGATAATAGTTGATATCTCCCATGTAAAGCGGGGTGTGGATATGCAGCTCAATATTCTCTACAGAGGTAAATGTACCCTGCACCACAGGCACGAAGCACCAAGTTCCCAACGTGATCTTACTGCTACCCGACGGCCATTGCCCCGGATATGCAAGCATCTGCACGGTATTTTCCGCAGTTGCACCGGGAGCGAGCTCAATTTCATAATAAAGTAACGGCTGCAGCGACTCAAGTACATTCCAACCATTGGTCGAGGCATCGGTAACCACACAGGATTGCTCGATGCGATTATGCTGCAGCATATTCAACACTGCACCGTACCAATCCTTTTGCGTAATGCCCCGGTTCGGATCATAGTGCTGCATGGCAATCTCGCCCAGTGTGGTTTGGGTCTTACCTTGATAGATCATATCATGTTCTCCGCGAATCCTGCCTACCTTCCATTCGCCGATCTCAATCTCTCCCTCTCCGATGACGTACACATTGATCACGTCACCGTAAGAAACGTATCCGCCCATCGGTACGTAAGATGTTCCGCTCAAAACATCCTTTTTAACTTCATGCCCCCACATGTGCGGAATAAAGACCAATGGATCGCCCTCTTGGAAGTGCACGTTGCAATTCAGCATTTCCGAGCCCCGTTTTCCCTCACTTCATTACCCGGAACGAAGGAATACACCGTCACAAGCGTATCGGCGGGGAGCTGATCCCCGTCAAGTTTGTCTATCATATCCGCAAGCAGAGCTTGCATGGTGTAATCATTTTCGTAAACAATATGGTCATAACGGTTTTGCGCCTCGGAAAGATACGCATAGCGCACGGTGGGCGTGATCGGCTTGCCGTCTAGCGTAATGCTGTATTGCTCCAAAAGGCGTGACGCCACGCTCACGCTCTCCCATTCTGCATATTCGGGCGGCAGCGTGGCGGGCATATACAAGCCCTGTTTGATGGGTTGATCGGTGGGATTTTCAAATACGTAGGTTGCACGCACGCGCGGCTGATATTCCAAAAACGATGCATATTGCGTAGCATCACGGTAGTCCCAATCGGGCAGGCTGTCGATCTGCCACGTCACGTCCAAGGATTTGACGGCAAGTGGGCTGCTCCCACCCGCGGGATAGAGCGAAAA
>JAGBXH010000403.1 GCA_017629395.1 Clostridia bacterium
AGCCTGCAGAGCTGTATCTGACTATTTTGCGCGAGGTGGAGCTTGGCAAGGCAAGCGGTATGACCATTCCCGCGACCGTGACCTCGATCAACCAAAAAATGTGGGCAAGTCTGCCTGCGTTGCAAACGGTTACGGTTGCCGAAGATTCCGCACTTCAAATGATCGATGGGTGCTTGATCGATACCGAAACGGGCACGCTCAAGCTGTATCTGCGTAAGGACGGCAAATTCCCGGCGGACGCGGAGATCCGTGTGCTGGATGCAAATGCGTTTGCGTCTTGTAAGCTGCAGCCGAATGCGAACGGAGAAGGGGAGCTGCATATTCCCGAGGGCGTGACCGAGATCCGTGAGGATGCCTTGGCGGGCATTTCGGTAGAGGATGCGTACAGTGCGCATATCTATCTGCCCAAGAGCTTGGCATATTTCGGAGGCTTTACGAGCGAGAATTACAATTGCGAGGTGATTTATCACTATCCCGGCACAATGGAAGAGTGGGAACGTGAAATCGTCTTTGGCAAGGCGGATTGGGACTCTGCGATCCTGCTTTTGACCTCGGACGTTACAAATCCCACGGTGTTCCATTTCCCCAGACGCTTTTCATAAGATAGCACACACGCAAGCAGCCGCGGCTTTGCCGCGGCTGCTTTTGCCGTAAAAAATGCAATTCGCTACTTGCCAACGCCTGCATTTTGTGTTATAATGAATTGAATTTATTTGAAAGGAAGGCTTTTATGAAAACCTTTGTAAAAATCACGTCTGTCGCTTTGTGTGTGCTCATGCTGGCTGCAGTGCTTGCAACAGCCATTATGGCAGCACCCACGGGCATGGATAAGAGTGCCACCGAGGAGATCAAGGTGGACGGTAAGGGCACAGGCGTCAGCCTGACCCAGTATTCGCTGAACGCGGGCACGACCTACGCGGACAGCGTTGCGGGCTTGCTCAACGTCATTGAGGTTGACCCCAAGAATACCGACGTTTCCTTCAAGGTGCTCAACTGCGGCGATTACACCTGGTCCAAGGACACGATGGGCAACGCTGCCGTGAAGTTCAACGAGCAAAACGAGGGCACGGTGATTGCCGCGATGAACGGCGATCCCTGGATCGTGTACCACACCGACTACGACGGTGACGGTAAGACCCCCACGGGCCCCTCCGTCAAGCACGTGTCTGTTTCCAGAGGTCTGATGATCAAGGCAGGCGAGATCTGGGCAACCGAGCAGATCAGTGACGAGAACTATCTTGCCAAGGACGACAATGCCGAGCGCGGCACCGGTGCTGCAAATCAGCCTATTTTCGGTGTCAAGAAGGACGGCACGGCAATCATCGGCTCTCCCTATACCAAGATCAATATTGAAAACAAGACCAACTCCAAGACCGCGACTGCGGCAGGCATTAACCGTCTGCCTGCGCCCAACTCCACCATTCTCTACAATCAGCGTGTGGGCACGGAATCCATGGCGTATGAGGATGCGTATGAGATCTACGTGGAGTGCGAAAGCTCTGCCTTTGCTTACGGCAAGGCTGTCAGCGGCAAGGTCACGCACATTTTTGAGAGCGGTGACAAGAATCCCCGCCCCGCCATTACCGAAAAGACGGTCATTATCTCTGCAAGAGGTAAGGCGATCAACGATCAGAAGGGCAAGTATGCGGTAGGCGATACCGTTGAGATCAGCTGCACGGTCAGAATGGATAAGCTGTATCTGACTGATGCTGCCGAGTGGAGCGACGTAGTCGAGGCGACGGGCGGCTTCTATACGCTGGTGGAAAAGGGCAAGCACAAGGGGCAGGAGCTTGCCACCAATTATCCCTGCACCATCGTGGGCATCAAGCAGGACGGCAAGGTGCTCATGATCTCCACCACCACCCAGGAGGACGGCTCTCGCGCAGCCTGCAAGATGAAGAACATGCAGGAGCTTGCCGTAGAGCTGGGCTGCTATACCGCTATCATGTTTGACGGTGGCGGATCTACCCAGTTCGTCACGCTTGAGGGCGATCATTACGTCAGAAGATGTGCCGTTTCCGACGGCAAGAACGAAGTGCGCAGCGTCATCAGCGGTCTGGCGTTGGTATATAACAAGGCAAACAAGACCGTGACCAACTGCGACGTGCTGGGCACCAAGTTCTTGGACGGCTTGGGACTGGAATCCACCTTCGGTCAGGTCGAGGACACAAGCGGCCCGCACATTGAAGGCTCTCCCTCCTGGAGCTACTATTACGTTGGCGACGTTTCCTTTGTAAACGGTAAGGGCGTCAACGGTACCGACGAGCCCTACACCGAGCTTGTGGGTATGAGAAATCCCGCGTACGCTTCGGATTGGTCGAGTGAGCAAAAGGAAGCCGAGGCGCGCTTGTCCGCAACGCTGGACGGCAGCACCTTGACGCTTGGCGAGGATTGCATGCTGACCATCAGCGGCTATGTCTTTGCAAACGGCTCACAGAAGAAGATTCTGTACTCGCTGGATCAGTACACCTGGTACGAGGTGCAGGGCGGCACGTATGCCGACGCCTCCAATGAGCTTGTACAGCAGGTGATGGCAAACGGTTGGATCAAGAGCGCATCCGCAGGTCACGCGGTGTTTGAAAACGTGGGCGTGGATCTGAGCGAATACAAGGGTCAGACCGTGACGGTGTCCTTTGCCGTTACGCCGGGTGCGGACGACAAGGCGTTGCACTTCTTGACCATTGAAAATCTGCTCGTGCCTGCTCCCGTGGAAACCACCACCGAGCAAGCCACCGAAGAGCCCACCACCGAGGAGATTACGACCGAAGCCGAGACCGAAGAGTTGAGCATAGAATCGACCGCTGAACCCGAGACCTCGCCCGTGGCAGAAAAGAAGGGCTGCGGCAGCGTCATCGGCGGTGCGTTTGCAGTTGCCATCATGCTGGGCGTTGCATTTGTCGTAAAGAAAAAGGATTAAAGCGTATTTGAATCAAAACGGAGTCGCTGTAAAGCGGCTCCGTTTTTCTCTGCTGTTGGAGAAATCCTCTTGCATTTTCTCCTTTGATATGCTATAATGTTCCCAAGAACGACATTCGGAGGAATATTATGGGTAAAAAAGTATGGATATATACTGCGGTGGCTTGTGTGCTGATGCTGGCGTTTGCCGCGCTGAGCGTGGTGCTTTTAACGGTGGACGTGCGCAATGCAGGAGAGAGCAACGCGCCCGTGGGACTTGCCACGATCAACGAAGCGGTGTTTGAGGCACTCGGTCAAAATGAGCTGTGCCTGAAGATATCCGGGGTGTGCGGTGCTATGATGATCGCTGCCATTGGAGTGTTTGGCGTCACGGGACTTGTGCAGGTCATCCGTCGTAAGGGCATTTTGCGCGCGGATAAGGAGCTGTACGCTATGTTGGGCGGATTTGCGCTGTTCGGGGCTGCTTATTTGATGTTTGAGTACATGATCATTAACTATCGTCCCATTCTTGAGGACGGTGAGCTTGCTGCGTCCTATCCTTCCACCCATGCCATGCTGGCGGCTACGGTTGCAGGCATGGGCGCGGTGTACTTGCTTAAATATCTTAAGACCAAGTTCTGGCATGGCTTGCTCTGCGGATTTTTGGTTGGTCTTGCGTGTGTAACTGTTACCTTGCGCCTCTTTAGCGGCGTGCATTGGCTGACCGACATCGTGGGCGGCGTGCTGTTGGGCGGTGCCATTTCGGCTGTATACGGATCGATTTGTGCATTGCTTGAAAAGAGTGAGGCGAAGGAATGAAGGGAAAGATCCTTATTTCCCTGATCGTGGGTGCGGCAGGTGGTAGTGCCGCAGCTTTGGTAGGCTTGTTTTTGGCACCCGATATTGCCATTTGGCTGGGGCTTTTGGCGTTTGCCGTTATTGCACTTGCCTTGCATGCGGTGATGTCGATCACCGAGGCGCGCATGGAAAAGCAGTTTGCGCTGATCGAGCGTGGATTGACAAGCCCCGTGCTGTATCAGACCATCGCCAATTTTCAGCATGGCAGGGACGTGGTTAGTGGCAAGGTGTTTGTGTGCCGCGATCGCATCGTATTTGCCTCTGTGGAAAAAACGCCTTTTTCCGTGCAGGAAATTGCCGCAGAGCAGATCGCGCGCTTTGAGTTGGACGAGATCCACCTGCGCCTTTTTGCCAAGGACGGCAGGGTGTACCACATGGTGCTGCCCGACGCGCCCGAAATCGCGCAGGTCATCAGAGAAACTTATTGGAATGGTTAAAAAAGGCAGCCCCATGGGGCTGATAAATTAGCTGAGAAATTCGCAAAAATCAAGGACTGTATCGATTTGATGCAGTCCTTGATTGCTTTTATAGATAGTTGCCGTAGGCGCTGGCGATCACTGATCGCCCCTAC
>JAGBXH010000404.1 GCA_017629395.1 Clostridia bacterium
CGCCAGTTCTTTGGCGGCTTCTGGACTATCATATCCGGCTTTTTCGGCGGGATCTTAGACGTTGTCAATGTCCTTGACTATTTTTCTATTCTGGATAAGTACAAGGGCGGCTTTAACGTGCTTGCTTGGATCCTTGCCATTCTGACCGTGCTGCTCATGATCGCGCTGCTGGTTGCCATTGCACTGCTGATCGCGTGGTTCGTGCGCCGCCGCATTCAGGCACACAAGGCGGTGGAAAATCAGATGGCACTTGTGGATGAGGTTGGCAAGCTCAACGCGCAGGTCATTCGCCTGACCAAGGAAAAGGATCGCATTCTTGCCATCAAGGCAGGTGCGCGCGATCTGCCGCACATGGAGTTCTCCTCCTCTGCCGAGGGTGATGCGGAAAGCAGCTCCGCGCTCAAGGAGGGTGAGAGCCGCTTCTACAAGCTGACGCAGATCGATGCCCAGTACGCCGAATACGACAGAGAGAGCGAAAACTTTGACAATGAGATCACGCTGGAGGGTATTGTGGAGCGTTTCCGCAATTACGCCTGCTCCCGCATGGGACTTTACTATGAAACGCGCGTGATCCGTTTGTTCCTTGCCGCGTTCTCCTCTACCCGCCTGATCATTCTGCAGGGTATTTCGGGTACTGGTAAAACCTCACTTCCCTACGCTTGGGGTAAGTTCCTTGAGAACGATACGCAGATCGCATCCGTTCAGCCCTCCTGGCGTGACCGAAGCGAGCTGTTCGGCTACTTCAACGAATTTACCAAGCGTTTCTCCGAGACCGAGGTGCTCAAGAGAATGTACGAGGCTACCTACACCGATAAGGTGTATCTGACCATTCTTGACGAGATGAACATTGCGCGCGTGGAGTACTACTTTGCGGAAATGCTTTCCATTCTGGAAATGCCCTCGCGCGATGAGTGGATCGTTGACCTCGTTCCCTCCGGCTGGCCTACCGACCCCAAGCACGTCATCAACGGCCGCTTTAATCTGCCCGTGAACATGTGGTACGTTGGTACTGCAAACAACGACGACTCTACCTTCGCCATTTCGGATAAGGTCTACGACCGTGCTATTCCGATCAACATTGATACCAAGGGTGTGCCCTTTGACGCTCCCTTTACCGAAAACCTCAATCTTTCCTACAAGCATCTGGAGGAAATGTTCATTGCTGCCAAGGAGCAGTACCGCGTCGGCGACGAAACGCTTGCTAAGGTTGCTGCACTTGACGATTACGTCATTGAGCACTTCCGTCTGGCATTCGGTAACCGTATTGTCAAGCAGCTGCGTGACTTCGTTCCCGTATACGTTGGCTGCGGCGGCACAGAGGTCGACGGTCTTGACTACGTGCTGACCAACAAGATCTTCCGTAAGTTTGAGGGACTAAACCTGGCGTTCATCCGCGATGAGATCGACGGCTTGATCGCTTACCTCTCCGAGCTGTTCGGTGAGGAAAACATGCAGGAGGCTAAGGCTTACCTGCGCAGACTCAAAAAGCTGGTCTGATATTAACATAAAGGAGCATTTGACATGGAATACGTCGGAAAAACGAAAATTGAAGAGTTCTACCACCGTTTTACCGACGGATTTTTGGAGGAGCTCCGTTCTGATGATTTTTATCACTATTTTCTCAACTCGGTGCGCAGCGGCACGTGCAACGTGTCCCTTTACGAGAAGTTTATTGAGCGCACGGTAGATATTCGTTGGGTGGAAACCATTGAGAGCACGATTCTCTCCTTGGATACCATTATCCGTAATCCCCGACGCTACATCAAAAATGAAGAGGAGATCGTGCCTATTGAAATGGTGCGCACGGTCACCACGGAGTCAATCCGCCATCTGGCACAGCATACCAACATGATCGCATCGGTCAAGGGTGACGAGGTCACGCCGCAGCGTATGCTGAATATTGTCAAGGAGGAAAGCTTTGACACCTATGAAAACCGTTTCATCTTTACTCTGCTGCAAAAGTTAGAGTACTTTCTTGACAAGCGCCTGCAATCGCTGATGTCCGGCAGCAGCTCTCAGGATCTGTTTGAGCTCAAGCTGGACGGCGATTGTGAGGCGGGTCACGACCATTTTACCTATGAAATCAACGTCAGCTGCACCACCCCGCATATTCAGGTGCGCGACGAGGACCTGGATCTGAACGCGGATATTTCGCAAATGAGTGCCATGCAGCGCATTCAGCGCGTACGCAAGATCCTATATAATTTCCAAAGTGCACCGCTGATCAAGGGTCTGGCGGGCTGCGCGCTTGTGCGCCCTCCCCTGAACATGACCAACGTGCTCAAAAAGAATCCCGATTTCCGCAAGGCGGTGGATCTGTGGATGTTTGTGGAAAGCTACGTAGATGCAGGCTACAGCGTCAGCAACGTAGAGCGTCAGGCTGTTCCCTCTGATACTTATATGAACGAGATGTTCTCGGTGCTGGCTATGCAGTACGTGATCATGAAAAAGAACACGGGACGCATGGAGGATCTGGCGGATTATTCCGAGCACAAGCAGGAGCTGGAGCCCAACGTGGTCAAGAAGGACCTGGAGGACATCATTGACAGCTACGATCTGGAGATCGACGAGATCCGACGCATCTTTATTGAGCAGTTAGAGCGCAAAAAGCAGCGCGAGCGTGCGCACTTTAACCGCGTTAAGGAGGTTATTGCTCGCACGATCTCGATTGAGAGCGACAAGATCGCTGCGCACGACAAGCTGCGCAAGAAGCGTGCGGAGGAAAAGGCTGAGCGCATTCGTCTGGAGCAGGAGCGTCAGGCACGTCTTGCCGAGGAGGCACGGCTTGCAGAAGAGGCACGACTTGCAGAGGAGGCGCGGCTTGCAGAACAGGCACGCATTGCCGAGGAGGCACGACTTGCAGAGGAAGCGCGCATTGCCGAGGAGGCACGGCTTGCCGAGGAAGCGCGTCTTGCAGAACAGGCACGCATTGCCGAGGAAGCACGGCTTGCCGAGGAAGCGCGTCTTGCAGAACAGGCACGCATTGCCGAGGAGGCACGGCTTGCAGAAGAGGCACGCATTGCCGAAGAGGCACGGCTTGCCGAGGAAGCGCGGCTTGCAGAAGAGGCACGTATTGCAGAAGAGCGACGCAAAAAGGAGCAGGAAATCTACGCGCAGCGCGCAGCCAAGCTGCTTGAACAGGCAAGGCTGACCGAAGAGGCGCGTCTGGCAAAGCAGCAACGGCGCGGCGATGCCGGCGCGGCAGAGAGCAGAAAGCAATACGACGCATCCCGTAAGAAGAAGCGTAATAATCACAGAATCAGAAAGAAGATGCAGAATGAAACAGAAAAAGACGCGTAAAGAAAACATAAAGAGCGGAATTTTTCAGGGGCTTTTGATCCTTTCGCTGCTCTTTATGATCGTTTCGGTCTCGTTTTCCTGGTTTACAAGCGGCGACCACGCAAGCGTTTCGGGTATTCAGATGAACGTGGTGGAGCCGGAAAAGATGGAGGTCCTTGTGGGCGGCAGCATGTCCGAGGGCGGCTCCTTCAATCTGCAATTTGACCAAAGCAAGCCGCTTTTGGCACTCAGCGGCAACGGCATGAGCTTTTATGCACCGGAAATCCGAAAGGATGCAAACGGAAATTTGTTTGCGGACGTTGAACGGTTAAATCACGTGATCACGCCCGACACCCCCGCATCCGGTTACGCTGACTTTGGTGCTTATGCAATAGAGTTCACTGTCAAATCGTCCAAAGCCACCCCTCTTTGTCTGTACGGAAAGAGCGGCGAGCAGCAGGCAGGTATCTTCCCTGCCCCTTACGACGCCTACAATGACGCAGATCGCCCGGGCGATGACGAGATAGATCCCGGATATATTTGCGGCGCTATGCGCATTGCCATTCTGCAGAAAAATGAGCAGGGGCAATACGAGACCAAGCTGATCTGGGCACCTGACGTCACAACAGAGCTGACGACAAGCAACGGTACAAGCTCCGTCAAGCCTTTGGGAAGCGCGGAAACCACCATGACGATCCGCGGCTTTGGAGAGGATCCCACCAATCCCGCCAAGGTCACCGCAAGCAGCACGCTGGGCGGCGTTACGTACGTGTTCGGCAAGCTGGGCGACAAGGTTGTCGTGGGAGATCCCATGAGGCAAAGCGAAGCGTTGGACGAATCGGAGCAAAGCGACCTTTCCTACCAAGGCGACTACCGCTTGGTGATCTGGATTGACGGTGAGGACCGCGAATGCTCCAACGAGCTCATGGACGGACTTGTGCAAATCATTCTTCACTTAGGCTTGTAAAACGAGGTATCATATGACAAAAGAATCAACCAAAAAGCTACTGCGGATCGCGGTGATACTGTATATTGTGATCCTTTCCGGCGTGGCGGTCACCTCTCTTGCGTGGTTCGTATTTGAGGATACGACCTCCTTGCAGACAAATGATAACTATATGAAAATCGTTGGCGGAGACGAGCTTGCAATCGCACTTTTAGAAGATGGGCAGACAGCCGATCAGGGAAATTATGATCAATCGCAGACTGTTCCCGGCCGCAAGCCCTTGGAGGAAGCTGAGGACGCAGAGGGCGGAGAGGAAAACGCCGACGATGAGGGCTCGGAAAATTTTGAGGGCTACGTATATCCCGATATTTCCGGAAACGGCTCGACCTTCTATTACCCCAAATTCGTACACAAAGAGGATGGTGCCGAAAACGTTCCTCCCAAGGAGTATATTGACGGTAACTACGTGACCATTACCAAGGCAAACGGCAACATGGATGCGTATATGGTTGTGCTGCGCGTCGGATTCAGAAGCGCGACCCCCACAACGGTCTATCTGCATAACGAGTCAAGCGTTACGGGTGACACAAGCGATAACGGCGGTTCGATCGCCAAGGCAGTCAGAGTCGCTTTTCACTCCCCTACCGATTCGACCACTTACGTCTGGTGCCCCAACGAGAGCAATGCAAGCGAAATCAAGTATCTGAGCGTGCAGGGCGAAACAATCGCGGAAACCTCTTACACCACGCAAAGCTTTCTTGACCGCGACGTCATTATAGGAAGAGACCAGCTGGCAAGCTCTGTCAGCGGTGAGACCCCTGCAATGATCAACAACGCTCCCCCGATCATCAGCTTCGACGAAGAGGATTTTAAGGAAGCAAATCAAGGCTACGTTTACAAGGAAGTTGAGATCTACATCTGGGTCGAGGGTACTGATCCCGACTCGGTTGACGAAAATAAGGACCAAACGCTTCAATACGAGCTGCATTTTATCGGTATCAACAAGTCCGTCACGACGGATAGCTTGAACAATATCAAATACGAAAACGGACAGCTGATCTACAATGATGCATCCTCTGATCAGCCCAAGATGGTCTACAGCACCGACGGTATTGAATGGAAGTCCTATTCCAACTCGCTGGAGCTCGGAAACGCTACAGAATTTTACGTACGCTTTGCCGAGACCGCTTCCACTCAGCCCGGCGTTGGCGAAGGAAGCTACAAAATATTCCCCCGCAACTAACACGTAAATGCTTATTATGAAAGGAGAATTGCTATGCGCTTTGATCAATCAAAATTGAATAAGGCGACACGCTGGCGTTTAGTGCGGCCTGCAATCCTGCTTTTGCTTACCGTATTGCTGTTCTCCTACGTGTCCTACGCATGGCTCAATCGTCAATGGACGCCCTCCATCAAGCAGGATGGCATCACCATTTCCACGAGCAGCTCGCTGGTCTTCCTGCTGGATAAGGGAGACACGACGACCTCTATGAGGATCGACCAGGTTTTGGATCTGGATAAGGACTTCGTTTTGCGTCCCGTTTCAAATGCATCGGGCAGATCCCAGGATTTCGTTACGTTAAATATGGCGGGCGAGGAGAAGGATTATCACTATCAGCACATCACGCCGCCCGAAACAAGTGCTGTGCCGGACTATTCTCAGCTCGGTATTGAAAACGGCTACATTGAGTTCAATATGGCACTTGGTTCTGTAGACACAGCGGCTTCCAAGCAGTACATTTACCTGCATCACGACTCCAGAATCGCCTTTCACGGCGACGCTACTTCGGAGCTCAGCCGCGTCGTTAATTGCATCCGCATTTCACTAACCATCAGATCAGGCTCTGAAAGCATTAGTGAAAAGACCTATATTTTCGTTCCCGACACCGTCGCGACTACTGCCCACATGGGAGTGGACCCCAAAAAGGACGGCGTCAAATATTTTGACACGGAGACCGAGGTGATGATTCCCCCTCCCATTACTACCGAAGTCAAGCACCTGAAGGATTGCATGGCAGGCAGAGCGGTCGATAGCAACGGCGAAGAGACCTTTTCCCCCACTGACGATAACACGCTGTTCACCTTGGAGGTAGACCCCGACACCTCTGCTCCCGTATGGATCACCGTCCGTATCTGGGCTGAGGGTACAGATGCGAATTGCGACGACACAATTGCAGGTCAGCAGATCGATCTGATGCTGAAATTTGCGGCAATTGAAGCACAATAACACACACCGATAAGATTCATGAAAGGAGGTAAACGTTATGACAAAGCGAATCATACGCTTGTGGTTTTATATTCTCGTTCTGGCAGTAACGTTGACCTCCGCATGGATTCTCAATCCTACCAAAAACATAGGCTATTACGCGATACTGGATTATACGGGCGTGGGAGACGGTGGTAAGCTGACCGTCTCGGGCACGGACGTTGAAATGCAAGTGGATATTCAGATCAACAATAAGTGGAGATATCTTGGCAGCAGCAAGGACAAGACCTTTGGTGCGCGTCCTAAAATGACCTCTATCGTTCCCAACTCGATCGTTCCCTTCCGTATTCGCTTCTACAACACCTCCGAGCACGTTGCCACCATGCGCGTAACGGTTTCCGACGTGCGATGCGAGAAAACACTCATTGACAAGCAGGTGGTATACGTTTCCACCATTGGCGGCACGGAATACGGACAGTATACCGGCATGGTCACCCCGCCCGAATTCACATATCAATTACTCAACACGGGTAAGCACAACAACACTACCCAAAACAGTAACCAAGAGCAGATCGAATCCTACGATCTTGTGCTTTATGAGAATCTGCAGATCCCGCCCACGGGTGACAAGGGCTACGTCGTCATAGAGGGATACTTTTATTTCGATGCAGAGGCCATGGACAACTCTTGCGCAGGCAAAACCTTTGAGATAGGTGGCTTTCAAGCCGTACAGTCATGACGAAATTCAAAAGCATTGTAAATAAAGCGCTCCACGTCATCAGTATTGTCGTGGTAGTCATAGAAATATTGATCGTTGCCTCGATCATCGCATCGCGATTTTCCGGCAACGTCCCCCAAATTTTCGGATATAGCTTATACGTGATCGCATCCCCCAGTATGACCCCCGAGCTTGAGGTCGGCGATATGATCATTTCACGCAAATACGACGGCGGCGAGCTGCAGGTTGGTCAGGTCGTGGAATACGTCGGCAAGAGCGGCGATATGGCGGGTAAGATCATTACACATAAAATCGTGCGTATTACCGGCGAGGGTGACGATCGTGTGATCGTAACCAAGGGTACCGCAAATCTCAACGAGGACCCCCCCATTGCCCCTGCGGATATACTTTCGGTAATGACCTACAAAACGTTTCTTTTAGATAAGATTTACGGAGTGATCACATCGACACCCGGATTTATATGTCTGATCTTTTTGCCTATGGCGGCAATGATCATTACCGAGATCGTCAAGCTGATGATTGAGGTGAAAGGAGAAAAAGATGGCGACAGCGAAGAGAAAAATAAATAATAACACAGCCAAAAGTTGGGTCGTGATCTCTCTTTTGGTATTGTGTGCTGCGATCATGGTCGCAACGGTATCGTACGCATGGTTTCTCAACACCTTGAAGATCGACGGTGTGCAAGGTAACACCGGAAAATTCAAGTATGAGTTTATGGGATATAATGGAGATGGAGTCCTTCTATTTGACGGCAACAACGACACGCTTGCCAATAAAGACTATCGTGTAAATTCGGAGTCTTTGACATTTGATGGAAGCAAGAATGAAACCGGCGAATTTTACGTGCTGGTACATAAGCTGGAGGGCTCTGTCGACCTCGACGTTTCCGTCAGCTTTAATGCACAGCTCAACGTGCTTCAGGAGTTTAACGACGTAACCCCCACCGAAATTGCGCAGCAAGACAACGACGGCAATATCACCGATGACCCTATGGGCGGCACCGCCGTACAGTACAACGGCGGCTTTTGGTATTGTGTGGAGCAGGTTGAAGGTAAATTTGTCGATTTTAACACCGCAAAGGGTGCGTTCAAACAAGCCGCTACCGAGGAAACAGGCGACAGCTACTTCCCTGACATTCGTAAGCAGGTCCGTAAGGCAACGCTGGACACCAACGACTACGTCTGCGTTCGCGTGACCTTTGGCAGAAAGCAAGCTGCCAGCTCCGGAGATTTCAATAACAAGCAGATCAAGATCTACGTCGATCTCAACGTTGCCCAGAAGGGCGGCTTGCCCGGTGAGGGTAAGAACACACAGCACCGCATCAGAACCGAGAAGGAGCTCAAGGACGCTTTACTTGCTGCCCTGCCCGGTGACGAGCTGATCATCGAGGGTGACATTACGCACCTTGGCGATGTGATCATCAACCGTCCCCTCAAGCTGACCATTGCAGACGGCAGCCTGACCGTGCGCGGTGACGTTCGCTATACCTACGTCGGTGAAAAAAATTTCGAGATGGATCTGACGGGCGGAAGCCTGACCATTGAAAAGCTGCCAATGGATGACGTTACGGGAGAGGACAGCAACCAAAATCCCGTTTCGGTAGGCGGCAACTTCATAGTTGAGCTTCCCAAGGGCTCTTTGACCATTTACGGTCGTGCAAGCACCTCGCAGCCTGACCTTGCAATTGAAGGTGTTATGAACGTTTATACATCCTATATAGAGGCAGAAAACAACAGCGTGCTGACGGATGCCTCCGAGCTTGGTCTGTATCTTTCCAATACGCGCGTCTGCGATCTGAACGGTGCGCCCAAGCCTATTCGTCTGGCTCGCACTACCAAGCTGACTGTGGGTCAGCACTCCTCTATCGGTACTGTTTCTGCAGTAGGCTCTTTGGAAGACTTCAATCTGCAAGCGGTACGCGTATTTGTCATCAACCACGGCACGATCGGTGGTATCGACCTCTCTGCAATGACCCCCTATATGAGCGGTTACCCCACCCCCCGTATCTACATCCACAACTACGGTATCATTGAAAATCTTGCAAATCAGAATTATCATATTCGCCTGCCCCACTGGTCCAGACCCTGCACAATGGATAGCTTGTCCAAGGAGGGTAGCGAAAATGAAAACAATACCCTTATCATTCGTGAAAACGGTTCCCATATGGAGGTACAAACCGAAGGAAACTCCGATAACCGTTTCAAAACCGAGAACGTCATCGATGCGGGCAAGACCGTTCTGCTTGACAAGGTGAACAACGATCCCACCAACATCGTCATTCACTATCTGGACGGCAAAGACGCTTGGGGTGAAACCGTTGAAGGTCCCACCACCATTGAAAAGATCATCGATTACTATACCTCCAAGACTACTAATGAAAACCTGAAAATTACCCCGGCAAACGTCACATCGCTTAAGATCATTTGCTATGCAGCAACCGATCTTTCGCTGACCCCTGATGACTACGCAGCAATTCGAACCCTTATGCCGAATCTGACCACGATCGACCTGGGCGAGGCATATTCCGAAGACTACACACTTCCCGATTATGCGTTCAAGGGCTTAGCAAACCTGAGCACGCTGACGCTTTCGGAAAAGGATATTCAGTGGGGTTCTCAGCTGTTTGAAGAAACACAGATCAAGACCATTACCCTGCCCTTGAACCTGGCGTCTATTAAGGACGATACGCTGTCGGGCATTACCCTGCTGTACGCGCGTAACAAGGCGAGCGTTCTGGCGAGTGGCTCCCCCAGCCTGCTCACTTACCTGGCGCAGCTTGGCGAGAGTGATTCAAAGTATCCCTCTCATACAAGACCCGCTATCACGCTGATCTTTGGTAGTGATCTTGCAAGAAACACCATGATTGCAGCGGTTGAGAACGTTTATAACGAGAAATACCCTGCAGCGGATGGTGCATACGTCTTTTTCAGAGATAAGACCACGGGCGTGCCGAACGCCAAGGAGCTCAATAAGATCTCCCGTATGTTCGTTGGCACTAACGCGCAGATCATTGATAACTATCTCATTACGCTCAACAGCATCAACAATCAGTGCACCATTCACGCTTATTTGGGCGATAAGTTTGATGCGCAGGCACAGCGCGAGGGCGCACATCTGTTTGATTTTACTCAGTTCAGAGTCAGCGAAAGAGAAACCTACACCGTTATCAGGTATGACTCCTTTGCGTTCTTTAATCTAAAACTGGAAAATCTGCCGAACACTCTGGAATTCAGCATGGATCTGGACTCTATTGGCGACGGAGCGTTCTATAACACAAATCTGCCCCAAAACGTAAGCCTTGGCGGCTGCACGGTCGTAGGTCACGCTGCTCTTGCGAAAAACACCTATATCAAAAACGTAGCGGCTCTCGAGTTAGAAACGGCAGGCTATTACGCATTTGGCGGTATTTCTATGAACTATGCCAATACACCCAAACTGACTTACGTACATGGATACACGTTTGAGTACCCGCGACGTTTGGATATCGGCTTGGCTCAGTACGCACCGGATTATAAAGCGAAGAATCCCGGTTACAACACTCTGACCGGTCCCAGCTCCGGCATGTTCGACTCCACAGTCGTTATTCATACCGAGCACTATGATTACACACCCGATTCTTTAGCTCTTTTTGGTTATCAGACCTCTGCCCGCGTATTCGCACCCAGCGCATATAGCTCACTGCTGGTAGGTACCGACAAAGGTGGTGCCGGCTACTGTGCAAGTACAGCCAGCGGTTTCCAATCCTTAGGAGCGTTTGACGCCTCCACGATCGGTGTGTTGACCTTTAAAGGACAGGACGTCACCAACGATCTGTACGATCCCGGTGCATATCTTTACAAGCTGAACACGGACGGCAGCTCCTATACGCTGGCTGCATGTATTGCTTCTCACAATACAACGATTGACTGTTACAAGGTGGATAGCGCCCAGCAGTATATTTATACCAATGAAAAGGGTGTTCTGACCATCCCCGCATATACCGATGGGCAGGGGCGCACGACAACGCACGTAGGCGCTGTTTTCACGTATAATTCAATACATAACGTGGATAAGCTGACGTTTGCCGATGAAATCAAGAACGTTGGTAACAACTTTTTCAATAACAGCAAACAGTATGCCGGCAAAAAATATGTCGTCAGCATTGACTTCAACCAAGTTCAGACTATTGGCCAAACAGCGTTTCCTTACCAACCTTCTCTTGTATCCATCACAGGCGATGAGGTTGTATCCATAGGATCCCAAACGTTCATGTCTTGCACGCAGTTAAGAACGATCGTATTCCCCAACGCAACGAGCATTGGCGCAAATGCTTTTGAAGGCTGTACCGCCTTAGAGACCGCCTCAATTCCCAAAGCAACCTTCGGTGAAAAGACAAGCTGCTTTACCGGTTGTACTTCATTGAGAGTTGCCGCGATTGGTCCGCAATATAAGGCCTCAAACATTTTCCCGGACGCTAAAAACCTGGAAACCGTTTATATTGACCTTTCCAATCTGGATCAAACGAAAAAGCCTGAGTTCCTTTATCTGCAAGGGTATGCGGGTACCGAGACCGCTGAAAATTTGAAGATCATTTGTATCGGTCAGGAGCTGACTTGGGAAAAGAGTGCAAACTCGCCTTATTGGAATTTGGATGATGATCCTACCAATGACGTAACCAAGACCTACTCACAAACCAAGATCGACGCAGATTTTGATCAGATCCTGTTTGCGGACTGGGTCATTGAAAACAAAGTGGCGGCGGTTATGAGAGCTTCCTCGGACGCACAGACCACCGATATCCCCTACACGGTCGCAACCCCCACCTACATGCTCTCCAAGGACGGCAACCAGCTGACCATCCAAATGGTAACCGGCTTGGACACTATCACAGGTGAATCTTATATCATTCCGCAGGCTTTGAAGCCCGTTGTAAATGAGAACGGTGAGATTGATACTATTATCACCGTATTGGGTCAGACGGTTGTTAAATATAAAACGACGGATGAAACCACAAATTTACTCATCACAGCCATTGAAAAGGACGTTTACTCCAAAAAGATCAATGTATCCACAATCAAATTTCCATCCGGGTTAACGTATATCGGCAGTAACGCTTTTTCGAATTGCCACTTCGGTGATGTCGTCATTGAGGGCGCGAGAACCGGATTGATCATTGCAGACAATGCCTTTGCGAACGCAAGCATGAGCTCCTTGAAGATTGAAAACGTAAAAGAAATCGGGAAACGCGCATTCTTGAACATCAAAAATGAATCCAACGGAGCAACCGTTGCTGCTCTGACACAGATTTCGCTTGGAGACAAACTGGCGCACATTGGAGCTTCCGCATTCGAAGGTGCTATGACAGAATCCGTTATCACCACGCATTCGGAAAGCACGCCCACTCATCTGATCATTGACAGCAAAGCTTTCTACGGATTGAAGAACAACCTGGAAGACGGAGCATTCCGCGCAATATCGGTTGATTTTGCAGATGCAGCCGTCAGCTTTGGTGAGCAGAGCTTCTATGGCGTAACCCTGGACAAAGTAAAAGCTCGTTACACGGTTGCGGTTGAGAACCTTGCCTTTGGAGGAGATGTCACCATCCAGGAAATTGATTTCTCCGCCGGTATTCCCGCCACTTTGGAAAACCTCGGCACCCAGACCATCCATCCCGGTGCGTTTTCCCAGTGCAGCATAGAAACCGTTGAGCTTGGCAAAAACGCTTCTGTTTCGGGAAGCGCGGAAGACAACGGTTCCGGTATTCTCATCTACACAGGTGCTTTCCATCAGTGTACCATCGGCACTTTACGCTTTGACAACCAAAGTGCAATTTCGCCGCAAGCATGGGCATTTGTGGAATGCTCGTTCGAGAAAATCTATCTGAATGCTATGTCCAGTTTCTCTACGGGAAATGCATCTGACACGTACATCTTCTATGATTGCCCGACACTGGGTCAGGTAGATTTCACTAACGTAACGTCCGTCGGCTGTTTTGCCAACAAGATGAAGCCTCTGACGCAGATCACCGTTATCAATCTTTGCGGAGCGAATGCAAATCACACGATCCATTTGGAAAATTACGCATTCCATCAATTAAACATTTCCGGTGATATTACCATTGCGAAGAACAGTACCTTGAGCGGATATGTATTCGAAGGTGCTACCATTCAAGATGCCCTCGTTTTGCCGGATAGCATTACCATACCCGGAAATTGCTTTAAGTCAACGGTTGTAAACGGAAACGTAACGATCGGTGAAACGGCAACATTCAACGCAGATTCTATTGTCAGCACAACTTTTAACGGAAGCGTAACCTTCGGTAATAACGCAAAAGTTAACCTAGACGCTATCAAGAGTGCGACTTTTAATGGCGCAGTAACTTTTGGAAACAATGCAACGTTTGGAAACAATGCATGCTCGAGCACCAAGTTCTACGCTAATGTTGAATTCGGCACCTGTACTGTAAATGGAGACTATGCCTTCCGATATATTACCTTCGGAACTTCGCAGAACAAGATTCGTATAGATTTCAGAGGCTCTACTCTCGGCAACTACATGTTTAGCAATGGCGTGATTCATGGAGACGTATATTTGCACGACGGTTCGAACATCAAAGGAGATGCACCGTTCCTTCGCACCCCGATACATGGAACGTGCTACATAGGTAATCTTGGTTCGTACTCTTCGGTTTCCAACGGCGTATTCGGTCACTCAGGTAGCAACAACAGGCAAAATAAAGTCGATAAGGTAGTTATTTCCGACAGCATTATATACTCAAAGTTGTTTGCCTACGCAATATTTGATGTGATAGAATTCACATCCGATGAAGCCATTACAATTCAAGCCAGTGCATTTATGGATGCACGAGTTGGTCAGCTTATTGGCATGAACAAGGTTACCCAAATCGCTAATAGTGCCTTCAATTACAAATACTCAGATGCGAGAACAACTATCACCAGCGGATTGGATCTTTCCAACGTACAGACGATTGGCGATACCGCTTTTAAGGGATATAGGTTCAGTGAAGCTCCGAACCTCTCGTCTCTGACAAGTCTCGGCACAGGCGCATTCCAAAACGCCGTGATCCCATCCGGAGAGCTTGTCATTCCTGCGACCTGCGCTAAGATCCCCACCCTTGCATTCCATCAGGCAAAGATCAATGCTGTGAAATTCCAAGGAGACATCCAGTTGGCAAGCGACGCCTTTAAGGGAAGCACCGTTACGACGATCACCTTCGCGCAGGGCGGTGTAATTAACGCCGATGCTTTTGTCGAAGGCACTTACGGCACCATTGACCTGGGCTCGGTTGATGCCATTGGCGGTTCGTACACCCAAGTGGATGGAGTGGATACCTACACCGGCGCGTTCCGCAACACAATCATTGATACGATTATCATGAACAGTGTCACAACGATTGATCCCGGTGCATTTTGGGGAGCGAAGATCGCCCAGCCTCTCACCATTGGTGGCGACACTACCATTGAGAACGGCGCGTTCTACGGACTGCAAAATTCGTCGCTTATCTTCACCGGCTCTCCTGTTGTAAAGGAAAACGCCTTTAAGAACAGCTACATTGATACGATCACCTTCGAAAAGGGTGGTGTGATCGAAGCAGAGGCGTTTGCAGAAGGCACTTATGGCACCATCAATTTGGGTTCTGTTTCGACTATCGGCGGTTCTTACAACGCGGAAGACGGCACTTACACCGGCGCGTTCCGTAATGCAACCATCGATACCATCAACTTTGAGGACTCTTGCGTGGTAACCGATGATTATCCGCAACCCATCGCTGACCGTGCTTTTGCTGATGCAAGCATTGAGTTTTTGAACTTTGAGGGAGCTTCGCGAGAATTGGTGGGTGACGCAGAATTGGGTGCAATCAACAAGACCTCCGAGGTTTTGTCGGTTGTCGCAGGTGTGCGCTCTCCTTTCTATGGTGCAAATATCAATCGTTTAAATCTAAACGGTGTAACCGCTATCGGCCATGGCATTTTCGCTAATCTGACAATTGGATCTGTCGATACCATCACCTCTACCAAAGTAAACCTGCTGGCATGGTCGCTGTCCGGAACTACGATTCAAAACGGCAATTTGGAATTTGACGGTGCTGTTACTCTAAATCCGCTGGCAACCGCAGAATGTCTAACGATTTTAAATGGTGATCTGATCTTCAATCATTCGCTGACTTCTACTGCGACCAACCCCTATCCCGGTAAAGACAATCCTGATCCCAACGCTAACAATAATCAAATTTACGTTAACGGAAACGTGATTATCAATAACCTGAAGGGCTCCGGAAATTGCTTCGCACCGGCGTACGACGGCACAAAACAGAGCACAAACGTATACGTTCGTCGTTCGACAATCGTCGGTGATCTTATCATCAAAAACACTAGCACCGTAACCGCAAGTTTTTCCTATATTACCATGGGCGGACTCATTCTCGAAAACGTATATGACATCTCGAACAACAATGCGTTTGGTAGTCTTACGATTCAGAAGCGCGTAAATATTTCGAGCCTCAAAACCATGAGCGGACGTGCATTTGGTTCCACCTCCTTCCCTGCGAACACTTACTTGCATTTGCCCAATCTGACAAAGATCGGTACGTTTACCTTCGCCTCGGCAAAGAATATCGTGTATGTTCATGCTCCAATTTTGAAAGTCATCGGTTATTCAACGTTCAGCGGAGTTTCCTCGCTAAAGAGTATTCAACTGGACTCTCTGGAAGAAATCTTCTCTAGTGGCTCAAATACCGTATTTAATGATTGTTCCTCGCTGGAAACCATCATTATTGGAGACAAGCTGAAAACCTGGGGAGCGAATGCTCTCGGCAACGCAAACAACAGTAACCTCAAAGTGATTTTGTTGGTCGAAGATATTTCTCAGATCGCCGAAAGCAGCACAATTGGGCTCTCTGCTAACGCAACGCTGATGGTACCACGCAACGCATTGGCAAGCTATGAGGCATACTTTGGCACCGATGAATCCAAGACATTGTGGGGTAGCGTAACCAAAAATCAGGTTCAGGCAATCCAATTCCTGCTGGAAGAGCAAAAGCTTGTGGGAGAGTCCTATGTCACGATTACATACGTAGCGGAATTGCTGTACGACGATAAGATCGAGATCGTAGATATTTACCTCATGCCCGATGAAGTGGTCATTGAGGGCAACTTCACTTTCCCGAACACACTGATGTCGGACGATCAGCAAACCACCTACACGGTCGTTTCGATTGCAGGCAATGCTATGAGCAAGCTGCCCGCGCCTGTCACTTCCATCACGCTTCCCTCCACACTTGAGTTTGTAAACTTCTCCGGCGTGGATACCCCGGACAGCTTGCAGTCGTACGAAATCGATGCATCTTGCGCGGTTTACAAGACCGAAAACGGTATTCTGTACACCAAGCAGGGCGAAATGCTGGTGCTCTACCCCAACGGCAAGGATACTTCCGCATTCGAGCTTCCCGCGGGTGTTTCGTACATCGGTGCATACGCATTTGCAGGCAACCAGGTGATGACCTCGCTTACGCTGAACGGCAATCTGGTCATCTCGGACGGTGCGTTTAACGGCTGCGCCAACCTGACGAGCATTGTACTGAACGGTAACGTCGTCTTTATCGGACGCAACACCATCGAAAACAGCCATCCCGGCATCAGTGTCACCGTCAACGGCACGTACATGGTTCTGTACGATTCCGAGCTGCGCGACAAGATCACGGTTGCGTCTGCGGGCTGATTTTACGCTCTCAGGCAAGCTTCAAGAATTTTAACCTAATAATTCTTGGTCTCCCCCTGCTATGCGGCAGGGGGAGAATTTTGCGCCTTATAGGGCATCTACAGCGCAAAAAAGCCTTTCACAGCAGCATTGCTGCCGTGAAAGGCTTAATTTTATGTGTTTTTGCGGATGATACTCAGATATCCATCTTGACCTGACCCTGCGCTGCAAGCTCAGCCTTGTGCTTTTCCATGAGTGCGTTGATCTTGGAAACGGGATCAAGCAGCTCGCTGATGGTGGTATCATGGTTGAGCGTTTCAACAATGTAGGATACGTACTTGGACATATCCACCTCAACGAACCATTCGCGCTCCGCAAGCTCGGGGCGGCGGTATACGAGGTTGGTAGACAGCACGCGGTCGATAATGCCGTTCTCATACGCCTTATCGAACTTATCGCAGCCATCGGTAAACAGACCGAAGGACGCGCAAGCAAATACGCGCTTCGCTCCCCTGCTCTTGAGCTGGGTTGCAACGTCCAGAAGAGATTCGCCCGAGGAGATCATGTCGTCTACGATCAGTACGTCCTTGCCGTGCAGATCCTGACCGAGGTACTCGTGTGCCTCAATGGGGTTCTTGCCGTTGACTACGATGGAGTAGTTGCGGCGCTTATAGAACATACCGATGTCAAGACCCAGCACCGAGGAATAGTACATGCATCTCTGCATTGCCCCCTCGTCGGGAGAGATGATCATCATACTGTCCTTATCGATGACGATATCGGGCACGCTGCGAACCAGTGCCTTGACCATCTGATAGGTGGGCTGAACGTCGTCAAATCCGTGCAGGGGGATCGCATTGCAAATTCTGGGGTCATGTGCGTCAAAGGTTATAATGTTGGCAACACCCATTCCCACCAGCTCCTGCAGCATCAATGCGCAGTCAAGAGACTCGCGCGCCTGTCTGCGGTGCTGTCTGCCCTCGTAGAGCATGGGCATAATTACGGTAATTCTTCTTGCCTTGCCCGCGATTGCTGCAATCACGCGCTTGAGGTCTGCGTAGTGGTCATCGGGACTCATGGGAACGGTCATGCCGTACATCTTATAGGTCACGCTGTAATTGAATACGTCACAAATGATGTACACGTCCTGGCCGCGCATAGACTGCTTGATCAGCGCCTTTGCCTCGCCCGTACCGAATCTGGGACAGATCACGTTGACCAGGTTTGTGTCATCCTGGCTCATGCCGTGCCAATCCTTGAGATAATAATCAACCTTTTTCGCAAATTCCTCGCAGCCGCGCATGCCGATCACGCTGAGCTCGGCAAACTGGTGTTCCTTCATCATAATTTTGATCCTCCCCGTATCTTTTGCAATTTCTTCAATGTCTTACTGCAGCTTGCAGAAGCGTGCATACGCCTCATCCCATGCGCCTCTTTCGGTGCAAGGCTCGTAGTGCTTCATCTCAAAGGAGTTCGCAACAACGACTCTCGCCTCTGCCAGATCCTTGATCTCGCCCTGTGCGATTGCCTGGGATACCAGGTTACCGATTGCGGTTGCCTCCTCAGGACCTGCGCATACGGGAATACCGCAAGCATCCGCAGTCATCTGAGACAGGAACTTATCCTTGGTGCCGCCGCCCACGACGTTGATCATGGTTGCGGGCTTACCCTGCAGTCTGCCAATGGTGTCTACGGTATAGCGATACTTCAGAGCCAGCGATTCGTAGATGCAGCGGACGACCTCTCCAACCGTTTCGGGAACGGGCTGACCCGTCATGCGGCAGTAATCGCGGATCTTTTCGGGCATATTGCCGGGGGTATTGAAGGTCTTATAGTCCACGTTGATGAGAGAACGGAAGGGGGTGCATTCCTTTGCCCAAGCTTCCATTTGTGCGAAGGAATAGTCCTTGCCTTCTCTCTTCCACTGTCTTCTGGATTCCTGAATGATCCAAAGACCCATAATGTTCTTAAGGAATCTGATGGTGCCCTCTGCGCCGCCCTCGTTGGTGAAGTTGGCTTCTCTGGTTGCATCGGTGATCAGCGGAGCGTTCAGCTCTGCGCCCATGAGCGACCAGGTACCGGAGGAAATGTAAATGAAGTCCTTCTTGGTAGCGGGTACTGCGATAACGGCGGATGCGGTATCGTGGGATGCGGTGGTGTAAACCTGAATGCGGTTCTTACCAACCTCATCGGTAATGGAAGGAAGCAGCTCGCCAAGGCAGGTGCCGGGCTGTACCATGGGAGCAAACTTGCTCTCGGGAATGCCCAATTTGCCAAGCAGCTCACCTGCCAGCTGTCTGGAGTTCGCGTCCAAGATCATACCGGTGGATGCGATGGTGTACTCGGTTGCCATCTTGCCGGTCAGGAAGTAGTTAAGCAGGTCGGGAATAAACAGGATCTTATCGGCTCTGTCAAATGCTTCACCGTTATCTCTCTTCTCCACAGCCAACTGGTTGAGGGTGTTGAAGTCGATCGCCTGGATACCGGTCACGCCGTAGATCTCTTCGGGAGATACGAAGTTCTTTACGTAATCGGTCACGTTCTCGGTTCTTGCGTCACGGTAGTGGATGGGGTTTGCCATCAGTCTGCCGTTCTTGTCGATCATACCGTAGTCGACGCCCCAGGTATCGATACCCATGCTGGCAATGTCGTCACCGTCGATGACGGTCTTGGTGATCGAGTTCTTGATCTCAAAGTAGATGCGCAGGATATCCCAGGTAAATCTGCCGTTGACGTACATGGGGTCATTGGAGAATCTGTGATTCTCGCGCAAGGTCAGCTTTTCGCCGTCGAAGGAGCCAACGATACCTCTGCCGCTGGACGCGCCAAGGTCGATGGCAAGCATTTTTAATTCAGCCATAATACCCTCCCAAGTGTTTTTATAGGTTGACATAAATAGTGATAGTACATTATACCACATATTTTGTCAAATAGTGTGAACTTTGTGTGAACGATAAAGGTTTTTCCAATGTTTTTTTCAAGCCAACTAAAGCAAAAGACACCTATACGCAATGTAGGTGTCTTTTAGCCGGATCAAAGCAATGCAAGAATCTCTGCTGCGTTGGTATCGGGCTTTGCCTTGGGCATGACGTGGGTAACGATGCCCTGCTCGTCAATGAGAAACGTGCAACGCACGACGCCAAAGCCAAGCTTGCCGTACAGTTTCTTTTCTGTCCAAGCGCCATAGGGCTCAATCGCAGCCTTTTCGGGGTCGGAGAGCAGAATAAAGGGCAGATTGTACTTCTCTGCAAACTTGACGTGCGAGGCGGTGCTGTCCTTACTGATGCCGATGACCACGACGTCCTTTTGCTTGAACGCCTCATACGCGCCCGCAAAGGCGCACGCCTGGCGCGTGCATCCGGGAGTGTTATCCTTGGGATAGAAATACACGACCACCTTTTTGCCAAGGAAGTCGGAAAGGGATACTTGATTGCCAAACTGATCGCAAAGCGTAAAATCGGGTGCTTTTTGTCCTACTGTAAGCATATTTTATCTCCTTTTTGAGTGCTTTTATTATTTTTCCTCGACCTGCTTACCGCAGATATGCTCGGGGGTGAGCTTTAAGAGCAGCGTTCCCTTGGCAAGACGATCAAGCTCATGCTCAATGAAGGCGTCGTCCTTGGTAAATTGCTTGCTCAGCGCACGGCATACGGGCACGATGATCTCTTCATCGCGGATCATCTCCACTCGTCCGAATACCACCACGCTGCGCACCAAGAGTGCCCAATCGTTCGGGATGGGCTTGCCGGGCTCGGTCACGCAATAGCATACCTTGTCCGAGGCGGTCAGAGAGTCGGTGCGGTGGCTGCTGACTCTTCTACCCGTGTGGAAATACAGACAACCGTCTTCGGGGTTATAGTAGTGATTGATGGGCGTTGCATAGGGATAGCCGTCGTCACCGTTGACGCTGAGCACACCGCGTCTTTGCTTGCGTAAGATCTTGATGCAGTCTTCACGTGACAGCTGCTTGCTTTGTCTGACCATTTCGCGGAACATATAGGGTCTCCTTGCTTCTATGTATGATACGTATAGTATACCACATTTCCCCGTCTTTCGTCAAGCGATATTGACATGCTTTTTTTGTTGTGGTATAATATGGACAATACAGACGAAGGACGGTGTCACTTATGCAATACAGAAAATTAGGTAATACAGGGCTTATGGTCAGCGAGATCGGCGTGGGCGGTGAATGGCTGGAGCGACATAACGCCGAGGAAGTCAAGGCTGTCATGGACGCTTGCTATGCCCGAGGCATTAACATTGTGGACTGCTTTATGTCCGAGCCAAACGTACGCACCAATATCGGTAACGCCATCAAGGACAATCGCGAGCAATGGATCGTGCAGGGGCACGTAGGATCTGCCTGGCGTGACGGTCAGTACGTGCGCACCAGAGATATGGACGAGGTCAAGGCGGCGTTTGCAGACCTTTTGGCAAGATTTCAGACCGATTATATTGATCTTGGTATGATCCACTTCGTGGACAAGCTCGAGGATTGGAAGACCGTGCTGGAATGCGGCTTTATGGACTATATGCTGGAGCTCAAGGCAAGCGGCGCGATCAGACACATCGGGCTTTCCACGCACAACACTACCATTGCGCGTCTTGCCGTGGAGCATGGCGCGGTGGAGGTCATTCTGTTCTCGCTCAATCCCGCGTACGACCTGCTGCCGCCTACAGAGAATATTGACGATTTCTTTGTAGACGAATACGATGCGAAATTTGCGGGCATCGACCCCGAGCGTGCCGATCTCTACAAGCTTTGCGAGCAGAAGGGCGTGGCGATCACGGTTATGAAGGGACTTGGCGGCGGCAGACTATTGGATGCCAAGCGTTCGCCCTTTGGCGTTTCCCTCACCCCCGTGCAATGCTTGCACTATGCCCTGACCCGCCCTGCCGTTGCAAGCGTGCTGATTGGATTTGATAACGTGGAGCAGATTCCCGCATCGCTGGCTTATGAGAGTGCTACAGAGGATGAAAAGGACTATGCAACGGTGCTTGCAAACGCGCCCAGACACGCGTATAGCGGTCAGTGCACCTATTGCGGACATTGCAAGCCCTGCCCTGTCAATATTGATATTGCCATGGTCAATAAGCTCTACGACCTTGCCACCATGCAAGAGGACGTGCCCGCCTCTGTCAAGGAGCATTACATGAACCTGGACGCCCATGCAGGCGATTGCCTTGGTTGCGGCGCTTGCGAAAGCCGTTGCCCCTTCGACGTGCCGGTCATTGAGAAGATGAAGACCACCGCAAAATTATTTGAATAAGAATATCAAAAAGGGAGATCGCCAAGTGGAGATCTCCCTTTCTTTTTACCATATAAACGGAACAAGTCTGTTTTTGACCTTCTTTTTATAGTTCGCATAGCATAGTTGATACTTGATCAAGCCCGATATTGCCAATTTGCTCGGGTCATCTCTTCCAATTCTCCAAATTCGCCAAGGTATCGGGCATTGCGGGTGCAAGCAGGCTGTCGTACAGCTCGGCGCCGATATATGCCCTTGCCTCGTCTACCCATTTCTGCCATTCGGGTGTGCCAAAAGCACGCATTGCATGGCAGATCTTTTTATAGTCACCCGGATTGATCAAGAGGTGCATATCGTCGGCATACCCCTTTTCATAGCGCAGACCGAGGTGCAAGCCGCCCTCATCCCCCTGCGGCATATCGGCGTAGCGGTTGATCAAAAAACACGCAATATTTTTGCATTTTGCAAGCTTTTCCATGCACAAAACGAATGCGTACGCGCCCTTGCTCTCGGACTCGGGATCGTTATAGTCGGTGTGAAATCCCTGCTCGTCGCAGACAATCGTGCGCACC
>JAGBXH010000405.1 GCA_017629395.1 Clostridia bacterium
CCACCAACGTTGTCGGCGCATTCGGCATGGGCATTGCCGCTATGGCGGTGCTGATCTGCTCCAACATTCTGATCTCGCTGCTTCGCAAGATCATTCCAGACAGCGTGCGCATTCCTTGCTATATCGTTGTCATTGCGGGCTTTGTAACCATTGTACAGATGATCGTGCAGGCATATTTCCCGCCGCTTTACGAAATGCTTGGCGTGTACCTGCCTCTGATTACGGTAAACTGCATTATTCTTGGCAGAGCCGAAATGTTTGCCGGCAAGAACTCCGTTGGCAAATCCGCGCTTGACGGTATCGGTATGGGCGTCGGCTTTACCATTGCGCTGTGCGCTATGGCAACCATCCGCGAAGTGCTGGGTGCTGCATCCTTTGCAGGCATTGCTATCCCCGCACTTGAGCCCTACAAGATCGAGGTGCTGGTCAAGGCACCCGGCGGCATGATGGTGTACGGCTTGCTGATCGCGCTGGTGTTCGTCATCACCAGCGGCAAGGCGCCTCTCAAGAAGAGCTTCTCCTGCGCGGGCTGTCCTCACGCAGGCAGCTGCCATACTGCTTGCACCGAGAGTGCCGAGGCTGCTGCGGCAGAGAATAAGGAGGTGCAGTAATGTTTAAGTCTTTGATTATCATTCTGCTTTCGTCCGTTTTGGTCAATAACTACGTGCTTGCAAGATTTTTGGGTATTTGCCCCTTCCTGGGCGTTTCCAAAAAGCTGGATCAGGCATCGGGCATGGGCGTAGCCGTTACGGTCGTTATGCTGCTTGCCACCGCTGCAACCTGGCCCATTCAGTATTTCGTGCTGGAGCCCTTGGGTCTTGGTTATATGCAGACTATCGTGTTCATTCTGGTCATTGCTTCGCTGGTGCAGATGGTTGAGCTGCTGCTCAAGAAGTTCATCCCCGCGCTGCACAAGGGCTTGGGTGTGTACCTGCCCCTGATCACCACCAACTGCGCCGTTCTCGGTGTTGCCATCAATAATATCACCGACGGCTATACCTTTATCGAGTCTATGGTCAGCTCGCTGGGCGTAGGTCTTGGCTTCCTTTTGGCTATGGTATTGTTCTCGGGTCTGCGCTCCCGCATTGACGAGACCAATATCCCCGCTCCCTTCAAGGGACTGGCATCCACGCTGATCGCCGCATCCTTTATCTCGCTTGCCTTCATGGGCTTTGCGGGCATTGTTGATGCGCTGTTTGCGTAAAGGAGGTGTAGAATATGGATTTTATGCCTATTTTAACCGCTTTTCTGATCGTTTCGGGCGTCGCACTCGTTCTTGGCGTGCTGCTGGCACTCGTCTCTCACTTTTTCGCTGTAGAAGAGGATCAGAAGGTCAAGGAAATCCGTGCTTGTCTGCCCGGTGTTAACTGCGGTGCGTGCGGCTACAAGGGCTGTGACGACTACGCAGCAGCCGTTGCAGAGGGCACTGCCAAGCCCAATCTCTGCGTGCCCGGTGCGGAAGCAACTGCAAACGAGCTGGGTGCTATTCTGGGCATTGAAGTAGAAGCTCCCGAGGACGTGGTTGCATACGTGCATTGTAACGGACATTGCGGGGCAACCAGCAAAAAGGCAGCTTACGACGGCATTTCTACCTGCAAGGCAGCGGCTATGCTGTTTGCAGGTCCCGATGCCTGCCGCTTTGGTTGCATGGGTCTTGGCGACTGCGCTGCTGCTTGTCCTTCCGGCGCAATTTGCCTCAAGGATGGCATTGCGCACGTGGATACAAGCCTTTGCATTGGCTGCGGATTGTGCCGTGATACCTGTCCCAAGCACATCATTTCCATGATTCCGCAGGAGGCAAAGGTCGTTGTGGCTTGCTCCAACGAGGATAAGGGTGCGCAGGCTCGCAGTGCCTGCACGAATGCCTGCATTGCTTGCAAGAAGTGTGAAAGGGCTTGTGAGTTTGGTGCAATCAGCGTGCAGAACAATCTTGCAGGTATTGATTACAATAAGTGCACCGGCTGCGGTGCATGCGCCGGCGCTTGCCCCACGGGTGCCATCCACAAGGTGTTGCTTACAGATATTCCCGAGGGTGTCAATCCCCGTGATCTTGTCAAGTAAGGCATGAAGGATAAAAAATCCAAAAACGATCTGATCCTGATCGGTGCGATTCTCGCGGTGGTTCTGATTTTCGGAGCGTGCCTTTTGCTGTTTCGCAGCGAGGGGGATGTGGTCGTGGTTTCGGTGAATGGCGAGGAATATGCAACGTATCCTCTGGGGAAGGACACCGTGGTGGATATCCGCACGGGGGAGAGCGGTGAGCGGTTCAACCGCCTTGTCATCAAGGACGGAAGGGCATACGTGGAGGACGCGAATTGCCCGGGTGGAAAAGGCGACCGCTGCACTTTGCATGCGCCCATTTCCTACGATTGGGAGAGCATTATATGTGCACCGCATAAGGTAACGATTGCCGTGAAATCGTCAAAATAAACAATATAGCAAAACCGCGTACAAATTGTATGCGGTTTTTGCTATAATATGCCGAAAGTGTGACGATTTGGTTAAAATGCTTGACAAACGGATATAATTATGATACAATGTCTACGTGTGTGATATTTGTCACATAATAATGAAAAATGAGGAGAGTACTCATGAAAAAGTTTATCTGCGTTCTTCTTTGTGTCCTGATGTGCGCTGCAACCCTGACTCTGGTTGCTTGCGACAAGAAGGAAGAGACTCTTAAGTTTGGTATGGGTGTCCTGATCAGCGCATCTGCAACTGATGCAACCGCTGACAAGGATGGCGAAGGCAAGGCTACCATCAACGTTGCAGTTATTACTGTTGACGCACAGGGCAAGGTTGTTGCATGCCAGATCGATACCGCTGACAACACCGTTAAGTACACCGCTGAGGGCAAGGCAGTTGCCAACGACGGCTTCAAGACCAAGTACGAGCTTGGCAAGGACTACAACATGGTCACCTACGGCAACGCTGCTAAGGAATGGTTCGAGCAGGCTGACGCTTTCGAGTCCGTTGTAGTTGGCAAGACCCTGGACGAGATCAAGGCTCTGGTTGCTGAGGGCGGCAAGGGCACCGACGCTGTTATCAGCGCAGGCTGCACCATCACCGTTACCGAGTTCGTTGGCGCAATCGAGAAGGCATTTGCTAATCTCGCTGACTCCAACGCAACCGCTTCCTCCACCCTGAAGCTGGGTATGAACACCGCACAGTCCACCAAGGACGCTACCGCTGACGCTGCAGGTCAGAACCAGGTAGAGACCACCATCGTTGCTGCTGCTATCGATGCAGAGGGCAAGGTTCTGGTTGCTGCTTCCGACTGCGTACAGGTGAAGTTCACCTTCGACGCTGCAGGCGTTTCCACCTACGATGCTACCAAGGCTGCTCAGTCCAAGAGAGAGCTTGGCGCAAACTACGGCATGGTTGCTTACGGCAACGCTGCTAAGGAGTGGTTCGAGCAGGCTGACGCTTTCAACGCTCTGTGCGTTGGCAAGACCGTTGCTGAGATCGTTGCTCTGTGTGGCGCAGACAACTACGGTACCGATGAGGTTAAGACCGCAGGCTGCACCATTCTGGTTGACGGCTTCACCAAGGCTGCTGATAAGCTGGACTAATCAATCCTTGAAAGGATCACGAAAAATGGGGGGCTCCGTGCCTCCCATTTTTTGCAACTGTATGAAAAAAATTGTAACTGTATTGGTTTCGGTCTGCTTGCTTCTCGGCGCGCTTTCCATGAGCGCCTGCCAAAAGCAGCCCGAAAAATTCAACGCCTATTCCTTTGATTATTTTGATACCGTGACCACAATCACGGGGTATGCCGAGAGCAAAGAGGCGTTTGACGCGGTGGCAAACGAGGTATTGGGGGAACTGGAAACCTATCACCGTTTGTTTACCATCTATCACCGCTTTGAAGGCATGGAGAATCTTTGCACCATCAATGAGCTGGTAGAAGGACAGCACCGCACCGTCAAGGTGGACGAGCGCATCATTGATATGCTGCTGTACGCCAAGGAAATGCACACGCTGACCGAGGGACGCATCAATATTGCCATGGGCAGCGTGCTGTCTATCTGGCACGACTATCGCACCGAGGGCATCGACAATCCCGTGACAGCGAAGCTGCCGCCTATGGATAGGCTGCACGAGGCGGCACAGCATACCGATATCAATAATCTGATGATTGATGCGGAAAACTGCACCGTGACTATCACCGATCCGCAGATGAAGCTGGACGTGGGCGCGATTGCCAAGGGATATGCCGTGGAAATGATTGCGCAGCGCCTTGAGAGCCGCGGTGTGAGCGGCTACGTGCTAAACGTGGGCGGTAACGTGCGCACCATTGGCACTAAGGCGGACGGCACTCCTTGGACTGTGGGGCTGGAAAACCCTATGGAAAAGGGAGAGGATTATTTATGCTATCTGGGGCTTACGGGGCAAACGCTGGTCACCAGCGGCTCGTATCAACGCTATTATCTTGTCAACGGTAAGCGGTATCACCACATCATTCATCCCGATACGCTGATGCCCGCTGAAGGATTTTTGTCCGTTTCCGTGTTGACTAAGCATTCGGGCATGGCGGACGCGCTTTCCACCGCGCTGTTCTGTATGACGCTTGAGCAGGGTATGGCGTTGGCAGAGTCCTTGCCAGACACCGAGGTGCATTGGGTCCTGCAGGACGGTACGCGTCACGCTACCGATGGCTGGGCGGCGTATATGATCGATCCTTAAAAGGAGAAAAGTATGGATATTTCAACCATTATTGCAGGCTATAAAGGCTTTTTATTCGGATTTGCCGAGATCGTAGCATACACGCTGGAGCTGGTCGGCATTATCATCATTCTGGCAGGTACGGCGAGAGCAATCTTTTTGCTGCTGCGTCATTACCGCGACAACGCACGCAGAAACGTTGTCATCGATCTGGGACGCGCACTTGCATTGGCACTTGAGTGTAAGATGGGCTCGGAGATTATACACACGGTCATTGTCCGTGACTTAAAGGAGCTTGGCATTCTTGCCGTGGTCATTCTCATCCGCGCGCTGCTTGCGGTCATCATCCATTGGGAAATTCGCATGGAGCAAAAGGATGAGGAGCTGTTTGCCTTGAAAAAGAAAAATAAGCAAGAGGAAAAATCCGAATAAATAGAAAGGGAGCACTTTACGGTGCTCCTTTTCACTTTGAAAATCGTATTGACACCCGTGCGCGGATATGGTACAATGAATACAGTAAAATATTGGGGAGGTCACTTATGAAGGACTATCGCGTAACAGACTATGGCGTCAAAGCCAATATCACAGAATTTCAGACCGCACAAATTCAAGCAGTTCTTGATATGTGTAAAGAGGGCGGCGGCAAAGTCATTTTCCCTCGCGGAAAATACTATATTTCCTCGCTTTGGATGTGGTCGGATACTACGCTGTACCTTGAAAAGGGTGCGGAGATCTTTGGCAGCACCGAGTGCGACGATTACGAGGTTTACCCCATTCCCGAAAGCGTGCAAATGCGCTCGGATATGGAGCTGATTACGCAGTACTATGGGCAGCCCTGGGAAACCTACCGCCGCGCCATGATCTCGTCCTACGGACAGAAGAACGTGTCCATCATCGGTGAATTCGGCTCTGCTTTGGACGGACAGAATTGCTATGACCCCGACGGTGAGGAGGGCTATCGCGGCCCGCACATCGTGTTCTTTTCCTGCTGCGAAAACGTGGAGCTGACGGGCTATACCGCGCGCCACAGCGGCAACTTCTTGCATGAAACCAATAACTGCCGTAATCTGCATATGCACCACGTGACCTGCCTTGGCGGCTCGGACGGCATTCATTTGCATTGCACCGAGCATGCCGTGATCGAGGATTGCTTCTTTAAGACGGGCGACGACTGCATTGCGGGCATCAATATCAACGATCTGCAGGTGCGCCGCTGCGTGCTCAACACCTCCTGCAACGGCTTCCGTATCGGCGGCGTGGGTATTTACGTGCGCGACTGCTACGTTTTCGGCCCCGGCTATTATCCGCACCGCAAAACTGTGGTCAAGGGCAAGTTTGACGAGCTGCCGCGCGAGCAGGGCAGACATAACCTTGTGTGCCTGGTAGACTATTTCGGCAGCCAGAATTACCCCTATGAAGCGTCCGACCTGCATTTTGAAAACTGCATTGTGGAAGGTGCAAACGAGGTCATTCACTATCATGCAAACCAAAACCATCTGCAAAACGGCACGTATCTTGGCACGATGGAGCTGACAAACGTGCGCTTTACCGATCTGTCGTACCCCACTTGGTGCGAAGCACCCGATCACTCGCCCATGAAGGTCGTCCTCAAGGACGTGTCCTGGACGTTCAAGGACGGCAGAGAGAGCCCC
>JAGBXH010000050.1 GCA_017629395.1 Clostridia bacterium
CAGCCCACTTCACCGTGACACAGGGGACAGCCCCGCAGTATCATGTCCTACGGACACGACACAGGGGACAGTCCCCGGTATCACGGCTCATGCTCATGCTTTTGCTTGCTCTCAATGTGCCGCATCTTTGCATCAGAATGACACTCGGAGGGGAAGTGTTCGCATCTCTTTATCTTTTTGCTCATTCCCATTGACTCGCCTTCGCTTTTATGCTATAATCTCTGTAAGATTTGACCCCGAAAGGAAGACCCCATCATGCAAAAATCCTACCGCCGCACGATTGCGGCATGCTACGCGGTGAATATCACCATGAGCGTGATCGGCAACCTGCCGCCGCTTCTGTTTCTGACCTTCCACGAAATGTACGGCATTTCTTATTCCTTGCTCGGCACGCTGGTGCTGATCAATTTCTTTACGCAGCTGACCGTGGATCTCATCTTCTCGTTCTTCTCGCACAAATTCAACATTCCGCTCACGGTCAAGCTCACGCCCATCATTGCCATTGTGGGTCTTGTGCTCATGGCGGCAGCTCCCGTGCTGTTCCCGCATGCCGTGTACCTTGGTTTGGTGCTTGGCACGGTGGTGTCCTGCGCGGCAAGCGGACTTTGCGAGGTGCTTATCAGCCCCGTCATCGCCGCCATTCCTGCCGAAAATCCCGATAGGGAAATGAGCAAGCTGCACTCGGTGTACGCTTGGGGCGTTGTGGGCATGGTGGTGGTTGCCACCGCGTTTTTGCTGCTTGTGCGCAGCGAGCATTGGCAATGGCTGGTGCTGTTGATGACGCTTGTACCCGTCACGGCAGCGTTGCTGTTTGCAGGCGCGCAGATTCCCCAAATGCAGACACCCGAGAAAACTTCGGGAGCGGTGCATTTCATGAAGGATAAGACGGTTTGGCTGTGCGTGCTGGCAATCTTTTTGGGCGGTGCGTCCGAGTGCACCATGGCGCAATGGGCGTCGGGGTACTTGGAGCAAGCACTTGGGCTGCCCAAGGTGCTGGGCGATTTGCTTGGCGTGGCGTGCTTCTCGGTAGCTCTCGGCATGGGCAGAAGCTTGTTTGCCAAGATCGGCAAATACCCCTCCCGCGCGATTTTGATGGGTGCTGTCGGTGCTGCTGCCTGCTATCTGATCGCATCTCTCTCACCCTTTGCGGTTATCGGTCTGCTTGGCTGTGCCTTTACCGGCTTTTGCGTGTCCATGATGTGGCCGGGCAGCCTTTTGGTCGCCTCCGACCGTTTCCCGACGGGCGGTGTGCTGATCTTTGCACTCATGGCAGCGGGCGGTGACATGGGCGCGTCGGTAGGTCCTCAGCTTGTGGGCGTGGTGACCGACGTTGCTATTGCCGTTCCCGCCATTTCCGATTTTGCCGCAACATTGGGGCTTGCGCCCGAGCAGCTGGGCATGCGACTGGGCATTTTGATCGGCACGCTGTTCCCGCTGTGCGCCATTCCCGTATACGCGCATTTTCGCAGACAGGATAAGAAAAAGAACAAGGAGACGGTAGCATGAATTTTGCGCACAATCCTATTTTAGCACCCGATATTTTTATTCCCGACGTGGAAGCCCACGTGTGGGAGGACGGGCGTATGTACCTTTACGGCTCGTTTGATATCCAGGGGAAAGCAAGCTTTTGCAGCGACGTGCATCACGTGTATTCCTCGGACGATATGATCCATTGGACCGATCACGGCGTGGTGTTTTCGCTTGCCGATTCCACCTGGGCAAAGGATTGCGGTGCGCTGTACGCGCCCGATTGCGCCTATCGTGACGGCTGGTATTACCTCTATTATTGCGTGCCCGACGGCAGAAACGGCGTGGCAAAATCGCAAAGTCCGACGGGACCGTTCGTTGACGTGGGACTTTTGGAGGGCGTGTGGGGCATTGACCCGGGCGTGTTGATCGACGATGACGGGCAAGCCTACCTCTACTGGGGACAGCTCACCTGGGGAAAGGTGGCAAAGCTCAAGGAAAACATGGTGGAGATCGAGCCCGAGAGTATTGTAGAGTGCCCCTTGACGGTAGCAGAGCACGAATTTCACGAGGGCAGCTCGGTCAAAAAGATAAACGGCAAATATTACTATCTCTTTGCCGATACGCACCGCCACGGCGACCCCGACCGTCCCGACGGCAGACCCTCTTGCCTTGGCTATGCCGTGTCCGATCACCCCATGCACGGCTTTAGGTACGGCGGTGTGATCATTGATAATTTCGGCTGTGATCCCGGTGTGTGGAATAACCACGGCAGCATGGTTTGCTTTAAGGATCAATGGTACGTGTTCTATCACCGCTCCACGCACGGTGCGGACTATTCGCGCCACGTGTGCGCTGAGCCTATCTATTTTGATGAAAACGGCATGATCCCCGAGGTCAAGCAGACCACGCAAGGGGTGGGCGCGCCCATCAAGGCAAGCACCCTTTTGCCTGCCAACCTTGCATGCGAGCTGAGCGGCAACGTGCGTATCGCGGGCGATCAGGAATCCGCGTACGTGCTTGCGCTGACAAAGGTGCATAACGGTGATACCGCGACTTACCGCTACCTTGACTTTGACGGCGAAAATGCGTTTGAGATCAAGCTTTGTGCAAACGCAAACTGTCGCGTGGAGCTGTATCTGGACGGCAAGTATCACGCGGATTTCAAGGTGGCTGCAAGTGACGCATACGCGACCGCGCGCGCAAGCATTGCACCCATTTTCGGCACGCACGCGCTGACAATCAAGGTGTTCGGCAGATTTACCGAGGTGAAAATAGATGAATTTTCATTTTCAAAGGGGGAAAAGGCATGATCGCACAAATTCCCGTTTTACTGCTCGGCTTGCTGATTTCCGTAATGGGCATGATCAACATGACCGGTAATATCAACTCTCTGCATTCCTATCACCGCCACCGTGTCAAAGAAGAGGACAGAGTGCCGTTTGGCAGAATGGTGGGCGGCGGTACGTTGACGGTTGGCGTGGGCGTGATTGCGTTTTCCGTGCTGATGATGATATATGACGCGACCGCAGCGCAGCCCTTGGTGTGGATCGGCGTTGGTGTGATGCTTACCTGCATCATCGTGGGGCTTGCCATCAGCTTTTGGGGCATGTTCAAATACAATAAAGGCATTTTTTGATTATCTTGGAGAAATATATGAAGCTTTGTGACCTGCATACCCATTCCATTTATTCGGACGGCACCTGCACGCCCGCTGAGCTGATCGTGCTGGCGCGCGAAGCGGGACTCTCTGCAATCGCCTTGACCGACCATAATACCGTTTCGGGCATTCCCGCGTTTTTAGAGGCAGGGAAGGACTCCGGCGTCATCCTTGTGCCCGGTATCGAGGTGTCCTCGGATTATATGGGCACCGAGCTGCATATCGTCGGGCTTTTTCGCAGCCTTGATCACCTTGACGCGGTTGAAGCGTACGTGTCCGATTACCTTGTGCGCAAGGAGCAGAGCAATATCGACCTTTGCGACAATCTGTGTGCGGCTGGGTATATCCTATCGTATGACGAGATCAAGGCAGCCACACCCGACGGCGTGGTCAACCGTGCGCTGATTGCCGCCGAGCTGATGAGAAAAGGCTACGTCAGCTCGATCAATGAGGCGTTTGCCTCGCTGCTTTCGAAAAAGGGCGGCTATTATCACGAGCCCGAAAAGCTTGACGCCTACGAGGTGATCGGGAAGCTGCGCGAATTTGACGCGATCCCCATTCTTGCGCACTCGTTTCTCTCTATGGACGAGGACATGCTGCGCGCCTTTTTGCCGCACGCCAAGCAGACGGGGCTTGTCGGTATGGAAACCGATTACGTTACCTATGATCAGGCAACTGTCGAGAGGGCGCGCGCCATTGCCGCAGAATTTGGGCTTTTGCCAAGCGGCGGCAGCGATTTCCACGGTACCAATAAGCCCGATATCTGCATAGGTGTGGGCAAAGGCAGCCTTGCCGTGCCGTTTGAATATTATGAAAAATTGATGTTATCGTAACTGCAAGGGCGGATTTCGGATCCGTCCTTTTTCTATGTCTACCGTAGGGGCGAGAATTTCGGCACAGCCGAAATATTTGGTCGTCCGCGCCTATTGAAATTTTCGTGAAAACCTATTGACAAACCTTTTTTCATATGCTATACTACAGACAGCACAGATAGTACAGATAATACAGATGAAAGGAGCTGCCGATGAAATTCAACTTTTCGGGCAATCAGGATATTTATTTAGA